>JAHIZQ010000208.1 GCA_018814505.1 Candidatus Omnitrophota bacterium | reverse complement strand
CGAGCCATAAAAAATGCGGGAATAGTATACTTGCCTTATATTTTTGAGTTAGAAAAAGGCGGTTTGGACCATGAAAAAATTTTTGCCGCGGGGTTTGTCGCGCCCTTGGTTGAAATTCTGAAAAAAGATGCTAAAGGCACGGGATTTATAAATTTAGTTCCGGATAATGACGGTAAAATTCGCAATATTCTGCCCTATGTGAAATACAAAGGAAAGAACTATCCTCAACTAGCAGTACTCGCGGCGCTTAATGATCTAGGGTATCGTTTTGATGAGGTTGAAATTGTTCCAGGAAAAAGAATAGCAGTATCTGATGGTTTTTTTATTCCACTAAATGAAGATTCTTCCATGATGATTAATTATCCTTCGGAATGGGAGAAATCCTTTAAGCGGTATTCTTTTGTGAAAATTCTGCAATCGTATTTGTCCGAAGTTACAGGCCAAAAACCGGAAGTAAATTTAGGTGATTTGAAGGGGAAAAAGTGTTTTGTCGGACTGACAGCAAGTACGGTTCATGACACAAATTCGTCTCCTATGCAGAATTTTTATCCCGGAGTTGGCATTAATGCCAGTGTGTATAACAGCATCGCTAATCACACTTCTTTGAAACGTTTAAATAGATGGTGGAATCTTGCGGTTCTCATTTTTTTGTGGGGATGTATAGTGTACATTACAGGCCGGGTTCGTAAACGGTTTGGATTATTGTCCATTTTTTTCATTATAGCGTGTTATATCGGTATTGCCATGGTGTTTTTTTATCCGTTCGGTATATGGGTAGACGTTTTTTTTCCTTTAATCAGCGGAGTTGTGGTTTATGTAATATTTACTTTTAAGAAATATGTGACAGAAATTCAAAAAAGGGAATTGATAGAAAAAGAACTGGATATCGCGAAAGATATCCAAAGAAGTTTTTTACCCAAAGAAGTTCCGGTGATTACAGGAATGGATATAGATGTTGAAATGGTTACGGCACGTCAGGTAGGGGGAGACTTATACGACATAGTTCCGCTTAAGGACAATAAAGTTGGGATTATGATAGGCGATGTATCGGGGAAAGGAGTTCCTGCGGCTCTTTATATGGCAAGAGTTGTAAGCGTGTTTAAAACTTTTATTAGAGACATTTCAGTCGGAGAAATCTTAAAAAATGTTAATGAACGACTTGTATCGGAAGATAGCGATACTAATCTTTTTGTAACATTGACCTACATGATTTTTGATGTTATTACTGGTAGTGTTACTTATGCCATTGGTGGGCATCTACCGACAATTCTTGTGGATCCTGACGGCAACGTGGAATTTCTTAATGCGGAAGATGGAATGCCTTTGGGGCTTATGTCGGGAAATTTTCCCGAGAGCACTAAGAAATATAAGAAAGGAAGCATATTTCTTTTGTATACTGATGGGATAACAGAAGCTATGAATACAAGAAAAGAGATGTTTGGGCAGGAGCGAATAATTGAGGTGGTGAAAGGTTTAAAAGATTGCAATTCCAGGCAAGTTGTGGAAGCTTTGCATAAAGCGGTCGAGGAATTTACGGGTAAAGCCGCTCAGCATGATGATATTACGGTTATAGCAATATGCACCTAGAGTGTCGGTTAAAACAAAGTGTTGTTTTAGTGCGGTTGGTGCCTAAAAAGCGCGGGCCGCATTTTTGCAAAAGTAACAGGACAATAGAATAAGGGGAAAATATGGAACTAAAACTTAAAAAACTTAATAATTTTTTGCCGCGAAAAGGCCCACTTTTACTAATAATAATGGATGGGGTAGGATTGGGCCGGGAAGATGAATCTAACGCGGTTTATATGGCTAAAACTCCATGTTTGGATAAACTGTTTAAGAGTAAATTATTTACTGCTTTAGCCGCGCATGGAACTGCCGTAGGGTTGCCCTCGGATGATGACATGGGAAATAGCGAAGTGGGGCATAACGCGCTTGGTGCCGGTAGAGTTTTCTCGCAAGGTGCTAAACGAGTTGATCGCGCTATTCTAGAAGGATCTATTTTTCAAAATAAAGACTGGAAAAATCTTATTGAACAGGTGAAAAAATCTAACGGAACTTTTCATTTTATCGGGCTTCTGTCCGATGGAAACGTGCATTCTCATATTAAGCAGCTATTTGCTATGATAAAGCGTCTTGCCGAAGAAGGTGTTAAACGTGTTCGTGTTCATGCCCTTCTTGATGGACGGGATGTGGCGGAAAAATCAGCTCTATTGTACATAGAACAAACAGAAAAATTATTGGCAAAAATATCTTCGGAAAAATCGTATGACTATCGTATAGCATCGGGTGGTGGACGGATGGTTACGACAATGGATCGTTACAATGCCGACTGGAATGTAGTTAAACGTGGTTGGGACGCGCATGTTCTGGGTAAAGCGCGTCAATTTTTATCGGCAAAAGAGGCGATAGAAACGTATTATAAAGAAGACTCAGCGATAACAGATCAGTATTTAAATTCGTTTGTCGTCGCGGAAAATTCAAAACCAATTGGTTGTATTGAAGACGGAGATTCCGTTGTGTTTTTTAATTTTAGAGGGGATAGGGCGATAGAAATTTCACGCGCGTTTGAAGAGAAAGATTTTAATGAATTTGACAGAGAAAGGTTTCCGGATGTTCTTTACTCGGGAATGATGGAATATGACGGTGATCTGCATATCCCTAAACATTATTTAGTTGATCCCCCCGAAATAGACAGAACAGTTAGTGAATATTTATGCGCGGAAGGTGTAAAAATGTTTGCTATTTCTGAAACGCAAAAGTTTGGACATGTAACCTATTTTTGGAATGGGAACAAATCCGGGTATATTTCTAAAGAACTTGAAGAATACATTGAAATACCTTCGGATAAGATACAGTTTGATAAAGCCCCCCAAATGAAAGCGGTGGAAATTACGGAAAAAACGAGTGAACTTTTGAAAAGCGGTCGCTTTGCTTTTGGACGGCTGAATTTTCCTAATGGAGATATGGTGGGGCATACTGCTATTGTGCCGTCAGTTATAATGGCTATGGAAACAGTTGACACTTGTGTGCAGAAACTTATTGACGTCGTAAAAGAAATAGGCGGAGTAGCGCTAATTACGGCGGACCATGGTAACTCAGATGAAATGTTTACGGTGGTTAATGGAAAAAAAGTGCCCAAAACAGCGCATACACTGAACCCTGTACCGTTTATTATTTATGACCCGCAATACAAAGGTGAATACGAAATGGCAAAACTTCCGAAACGAGGATTATCCAATGTTGCCGGTACTATTTTAAACTTACTAGGATTTGAAAACGTTAAAGACTACGATCCGTCACTCATAGAGTTTAAATAGGCCGTGTCTTATATTGCTTCCAACAGGTTTTATGCTTTTCACTCGCTAGTTTCTTTTAATAATCTATTAGGTTTTGGTGGACACGGATGGCAGGGGCTACCTTTGCTTTCAGTGAAGGTAGTTTCACCGACGCGTTTACTTCGTTTTCTTCTTAATGATCACAATTCAACACAGTCGGATTGTGGTGGAGCTGAGGGGGCTCGAACCCCTGACCTCATGCATGCCATGCACGCGCTCTCCCAGCTGAGCTACAGCCCCACAATAGAAACTGTTTCGTCCACACTATAACATTGTGAAAAAACACTGTCAATAGTTTTTAGCTTGACTATTAACCTTATCAATAATAAAATTGGTTGCATCTTTAAAGAACGCCGGAGTGGTGAAACTGGCAGACGCGCTGGACTCAAAATCCAGTGGGGCTTAACCCCCGTGTGGGTTCGACTCCCACCTCCGGCACCAGAATGTCAGGCCTATAGTTGTTCCAAAATTTTTTTTACTTTTTTCTATTGACAAACACGCATATTGAAAATATACTTTTTACAGCTAAGACGTGTGACTTGGCGCCTTGTATTACTAGTCTTTAACAAGGGGGGGTTTTTACTCTGTTTTATTTTTTAAAACCTCTAATTTAAAAAATGGAGTTAAAATGAAAGAAATCAAAAAAGAGTCGTTTGGACCGCACCTTATGCTAGACTTAAATGAGTGCAACGGGGATAAGTTAAAGGATTATAGTTTAATATTTAGTATTCTGCAGGACCTTCCGGAAAAGATT
>JAHIZQ010000207.1 GCA_018814505.1 Candidatus Omnitrophota bacterium | reverse complement strand
TGAGTTTGTACTTAAAACAGGTACTTCCAGTGGGGTCTGATGGCAAAGTGTTAGGGTTTAGCATAGATGCTGATTCAGATGTAAGTTTAGACGCGATAGGGTCACAGTTTGGCGCGACAAGCGCGTTAACTTCAAGTTCCATTATTACGGTTACGGCGACCAATTTCTTAATCGCGGGGGATACTGCAATGACAGCCGGTGAGAGTAATGTCATTACGGTTCACGCTATTGACGCCAATACCAACATAGACTTGGATTTTGATGAAGATAAAACATTGGTTTTCAGTGGAGCGGGGATATCTCCTGACGGATTAGAGGATCCCACTTGTACTCATTATAGTGGAGGGGATGTGGACTTTGGCTCTGCAACGCCTACCTCATTTGAAAATGGCGCAAGTACGTCCACGATAACCATGAAGCTCTATAAAGCTGAAACTGCGCTTATAAAAGCGGCTTTATCAAGCGATCCAGTTTTTGGAAATATGGTGACGGCAGATGCCCATGGGTTGAGTGTTGTAGTTTCGGGGTCAGTTGCCGGAAAGCTCGCCTGGGGAATCGTTCCAATAACGCCAACTGTCGCAAATGCGGCGTGGAAAGAGTTTACAGTTAAAGTTACTGACACGTACGGAAACGATACTTCAAGTACGCCGACAGTAACTGTTACGCCGACAGGAGGGAGTGTCTCTAGTGGTGCGACAAGCGCGGTTACGGCTGAATCTGGTGTCGCGACTTTTATAAATTTCGCGGTAACTTGCGCGAACTATCCCGGGAGCGTAACTCTTGTCGCGTCAGCGCCGGATGTTGATTCAACGGAAGCATCTTCCGCGGTTACTGTTGATGAACGGTACTCTGTTACCATTAACGCGAAAGATTATACGTCACAGGGACAGCTTACGAATGTTACCGTGAACATAACTGATGAGGACGGCGTGTCAGTAACAGGATACCCAAGAACAGGAAACAGTCCTTTTACCGCGCAACTTTTGGCAGGCACATATTCGCTAGATTTTGTTAAGGAAAGCTATTTGGAAGAAATCGATGAGAGAGTTGCCGGAGTTTCGGATGACGGAGTTGACGGTACTTATGACAATACGATAACGTGGGACGTAATTGTAACGTCTTTGGCAGAAGCAACTGCCGATTATTCCGTAAAGAGCGGATTTATTTATCACCAGGACAACGATAGTTTCGATGTTAGAGTTTGGCTTGAAAGGCGCGGGATTCTTATAACGAATGATGCAGTGAACAAACTTGGTGATGTTACCGTAGAAATTTATGGAGATACAACCGAACCGCCGGAAGCTACTATTACAATCCCGGCTCCCGCAAGTGACAATCTTACGTCGGGTGTTTTTTACAAAAAAATAACTAATGCGACTGCCGCGGGAGGAGAGCTTACTCTTACCGGAGGACAGATGTATTTTGCCAAGTGTTTTGTTAATTATGGCGGTTCTTCCGGGACCGGCAGAAGCTATCAGTCCGGAACTACTTTTGAAGTTACTGTAAGCACAATTGTTCGGGAAATCGCCGCGGAACTTTCAACTTTGAGTACGGACATACAGTCGCAAGTTTCTGGAGTTAAAACAACGGTCGCGGCGCAAGCCGCGTCAACGCAAGCGGCAGTAGTCGCGCAGGCCGCCGCCACACAAGCGGCAGTTGTCACGCAGGCGGCCGCCACGCAGGCGGCTACGGCGGCTCAGACGGAACGCGTGCTTGCCATTACAGGGACAACGTCTATTCCAGCGCAAATAGCGGCGGTTAAGTCAGAAGTGGTTAATGAAGTTCAGCCGCATATTCAGTCCGGGATACTTACTCGTTCTGGGACGGTAAAAGGAGGCGCAAAGGTTTCTATTCAGTATCGGACGGCGTCAAGCCTTGCGCCGATAATAAGTGTTTATAACGCGAAGAATGTAGCAAAAATAGATAAACAAAAAATGACGGAATCAACCATTGGGCAGGTTGGCGGAACTAGCCTTTACACTTATCCTGTAACATTTTCAACTGGCTGGGGTACAGGAGACTTCCATGTCGTTTGTTCGGAATCCACAGCGGGGACAATGGATTCAATAACAATTACGGTTGTGGATTACGATATTGACGATGTTGCCGGTGACGTTACGTCGGTACTGGGTCTAACCGCGGGGATGGGGGATGTTGATACGATAGTTAGTAATCTTGGCACAAAAATGGGAATTCTGGAGGCGGCAATAAGCAGATTAGGCGGGCGTATGGTTGCACCGGCTGTGACGCAAGCGGCGTCTACAATAACGCCCGCGAGCGCGGCGGATATGACGAATCTTCATACAAAACTATCGGAAGTCGCCGCTATGATAAAGGATTCCAGCATAGTTAAAGGTGTAGGCCTTGAAAAAATGTACGAAGTTTCACCTGAAAAGCAGGATGACATAGGTTACATTAAAAATAAGACCCAGGAGTTAAAGGCCATGATGGAACTTAACCAAAAAATGGTTGATAACGTGGCAAATGAACCTGTAATTCAAACCTGGTATGAATATGGCAGTGTTATTTTAAAAGCGATTATCATTAATCCGTCGGAAACTCAAGGAAAAGACGTACCGTTTAAGGCATATTTGCCTAAAGAGGCGAAACCTGAGGATGTTATTAGTAGGGGTGAACTTAATATTGCTTACGATACTCAGCAGGGAAGCTATTATATGTTTGCCACGTTTAAATTAAAGCCAAAAGAAACGAAGGAAGTTGAAATAGAACTTAAGGATATATGGCATATTGAAGCGGCAGAGATAGAAGCCGTTAGAATGGAATCCACAAAAGTTTATAGGATGCTTTTAGGTACGGAATTCAGCGAAAGAGCTAAGTTTCTTTTGATGGAAATTGAGGACAAGCTTGATAAAATTATCGAACGACAAAAAGATGTGCCCACAAATCCCGAAGTTCATATTTCGATTTATCGTGAAAATATAAAACTTATGGAAGAAGCAGATCTTAATCTGATACTCCTCAGATCGCTTTTAAGCCAGATTAAACCTGTACCGTTGGAGATAACCTGGAAGCTTATAGTTGGTATAGTTGTTTTTCTGGGCATTTTAAGTGCGGGTTTCTATTTTACATGGCGCCGGCAAATGAAACTTGCGGAAGTGCCTTCCTTTGAGATAGAAGAGATAGAAGAAAAGTCGACTGAATCCGGGTCTGTCGGTGAAGGTGAAGACATCAAGCGGGAAGAGTAAATGAAAAAAATAAAAATCATAAAATGTTTAGCAATTTTTTTGATAACTGTTTTTATGTTTTCGATGACAGCTTTTTCTGCCCAAGAAGAATCATTGCCGCGGGACGGATGGAAAGAATACAAAGATGACCATTTTATTATTGAATACGATCCTGTTATTCCAGACAAATATATCCGCACTTTTTCTTCGAAATGTGAAAAATATTACCGAAAAATTACAAACCGATTAGGATTTAATCGGTTTAATTTCTGGTTGTGGAATGATCGGGCAAAAGTTTATGTTTATAATACCCGGGAAGACTATATTACTGCTACGGGTCGCAAAAAATGGTCGGGTGCGTATGTTCAGGTAGAAAAAAAAATTATTAATACTTTTTACTTTGAGCGTAATTTTTTTGATGTTATACTACCTCATGAGCTTACACATATAATATTAAAAGAATTTATCGGAATTGAAACAAAAGTTCCACTTTGGTTTGATGAGGGAGTGGCTTGCGCGAATGAAAACAATAGTTTGCCGCGATATTTACTTCCTGTTAAAAGTTATGTTAAAAACGGGTTATATGTATCGGTAGCGGAAATGGACAAAAAAACACCAGCAAATATGGGAGATCCGCAGGTGTTTTACTCAGAATCTGCCGGATACGTGATTTTTCTTCTGGAAGAGTATGGTTCAGGCAGGTTTATGAACTTTTGTAAAGAATTGAGAGATGGTGAAACTTTTTGGAATGGAATGAATCAGATTTATGGGTTAGAAGCACCTCAGGACATGGATAAGGAATTTTTAGAATATTTAGGTAAAAAGAATTATCAAAATATCGTTAGCGCTGACAAGATGAGCGCGGAATGGTGATAGGGGTCAGATCTAGACAATTGAAATGGTAATAGGGGTCAGACCTAGATAATTGAAATGGTAATAGGGGTCTGACCCCTATAAAAGCGCTTATGAAGACATTAGTACTCATATTTGTAATGTTAATCAGTTCCCTGGGGCCGTCTATAGTAATTGCTCTTGTGGGATATGCTTCTGTGCAAGGCCTTTCGAGGAATCCTTCAGCTTCGTCTAAAATTCTTATTACCATGATACTTTCTTTTATTTTTGCCGAAGCAATTGCAGTTATTTCGCTCTTATCGGTACTAAATTCGTTGTAACCGACGATGGATAGTAAGAAATAGTCCTTCGGCGGGGTGCCTGTTCCGTTATAGGAAACACAGTGTTACAATCCGGATATACTCTATATGATGTATATTTTCGGTATGCAAATTAACCACAAAAAAAAGAAGGATAAAATATATGTCGCTGACTTTAATAATTCCGTTTGTTTTGTTGCAAATCGCGACGGTTGTCGCGATAGTTATGTTTTTAAGACTCTTATTACATAAACAGCTGGAAGTGGGGATGGTGCGAATAAAGAAACTTGATAAAGAAAATCTGACAAAAGAATCCGCACTTAACGATAAACTTGAAAAAATAAACAGAGAGTACGGCGTAAAAATAGCTTCTGCGGAAAAACAGGCAAGCGAAATAATCGCGATGGCAAAAGACAGTTCTCTCAAAATGAGAGATACCGCGCGAACCCGCGCGAAGGAGGAAGCTAAACGTATAATTGCCAGCGCGATTCAGGAAAAAGATAAGGTTATACAAGAAGCCCATCGGGAAATATCTCTAAAGTCCGTTGACAAGGCGGCACTAATATTACGCCAGGTGTTTTCGGAAGAGGAACTAGAAGGATTAAGATGTGAAATTTCAAAGGATGTAATTATTGGCCTTTTAAAATCGGGGAATGTGCAGAACCTGATCAAGAAAGACAAGGATATTGAGATTATTACCGCGGATAAACTTCAAAAAGAGGACGAAGAGTTTATGGTTAAGATTATAGAAGATTCCGCCGGCAAAAAGAAGAATGTCAAGTTTAAGGTAGATCAGACAGTGCTGGGAGGGCTTATCCTGAAAATAGATGAAAGCATAATAGACGGCGGTATTGCTTATAGAATACAGAAAACGGTAATAAGAATGAAAGACGAGATAGTGTAACTTAACTACACATTGGAACGAAAGGCATGGGCAGGTTCAAAAGGCCTGTTCTGAATGAGTCAGCAGAATGAAAGAAACAAAAAAACACATTGATATAGAAATTACCGAAGTTGGAATAATAACTGACATTAAAAGGGATGTTATTACAATTAAGGGGATTCCTAGTTGCGTATATGGCGAAATGCTTGAATTTGAATCAGGCGACAAAGGTGTTGTAATAGAATTTGATGAGGAAAAAGTTGTAGCACTTTTGCTGGGGACGGGAATAGAGTCTAAGGTTGGGGATAAAGCTGTTTCGCGTGGAGAACTTCTCAAGGTGCCTGTTACTGAAAAGCTTGTGGGTAGAATTGTTAATGGAGTGGCCGAGGCTGTTGACGGCAAAGGGCCTATACGGTCTACGCAGTATAATCCTGTATTCAGGGACGCGGTGCCGATAATGGATAGGGTGCCGATTACGGAATCTTTAAAAACAGGAATTAAAATCATAGACACCATGGTTGCCATTGGTAAAGGGCAGAGAGAGCTTATAGTAGGAGACCGGCAGACAGGGAAAACAACCATCGCGATTGATTCGATTATGAATCAAAAAGATGAAAATGTGATTTGCATTTACTGCTGGATTGGCGGTAGTTATACTTCAATGGTTAAAATGATAGAAGCATTGGATAATAAGGGGTCATTGAGTCACACCATAGTTGTTGCCGCTCCCGCATCTGTTTCATCCACAGAACAGTATTTGGCTCCTTATACCGCGTGCGCGATTGGAGAATATTTTGTTGACAGAAAAAAAGACGTTTTAGTTGTTTTTGATAATCTTACCAAACACGCGTGGATTTATCGTCAAATATCGCTTCTTCTAAACCGGTCCCCGGGAAGAGAAGCTTATCCTGGAGACATTTTTTATGTGCATTCTCAGCTTATGGAAAGAGCCTGCAGGATGGATCCAAAAAAAGGCGGAAGTATGACTTTTTTGCCGATTGCGGATACCTTGCAGGGGGATATAACAGGGTATATCCAAACTAACCTTGTTTCTATGACAGACGGGCAGATATATACGAGTGCCACGCTTTTTAATGAAGGGTTTAGGCCGGCAGTTGATATAGGACTTTCGGTGTCTCGTATCGGGAGTAAAGTTCAGTCGCCGGCTCTTAAAGAAGTAAGCGTCAAACTTCGGCTAGAATACGCGCAGTTCAAAGAATTGCAGAAACTGACTAAAATGCGCGCGAAAATTTCAACTGAAATAGCAAAAAAAATAAGCCGCGGACAAACGCTTTCAGAGATACTTGTTCAGCCTGCAAACTCGCCAGTTTCGGAAATAGAAGAAATATTGGTTTTTTACGCGTTTGATGTCGGGATTCTCGAACCTTTTGGCAAAAAAGAGGTTTTTAATTTTGAAAAAAATATATTTAAATTTGTTGAAAAAAATTATCCAGAACTTTTAGGGGATATAAAATTCACTAAAGAATTAACGCCGCAGATTAAAAAAGACCTTAATAAAGTGTTTGTAAAGTTTTTTGAGGAACAAAAAATAGAAATGTGAAAATAAGGGGATGACAATGTTTTTTGGTTATCAAGACGACCAATATTCTCCTCATGAAAATTTAAATTTTATTATTTGGAAGTTGTGCAGAGGTCTTTTATAAGGAAAAATTATGATACCTGTTGCCCAGGCAAAAAAAGATTTAATGTATAACAAAAATCTAAAAAATGTTATAGATGTGTTAAAGTTTATAGCGTCGGCCGAGTTTAGCAGGGTTTCGGCAAGAGTCCCGCAAGAAGACGTACTTAGAAAAGAAGCAATAAAGTGTTGCAGGATTTTGCCGTCGTCAGCGAAACAGAATTCTTTTTGTACCGGCAGTGACGAGAAACGTGAAGCGTTTCTCCTAGTTTGTTCTGATGAAGGATTTCTTGGCGGAGTGAATACCCGGATTGTTAACGCGGCAATAAATAAAGGGCTTAGACAAGGGGCTAAAGCTATTGTGTTGGGTGAAAAAGGGGCTAAACTGCTTATGTCTATGGGGATTCGTCCTAAGGTTTTTCCTGTTATTCCCAGTAGTGGCGATATGAAAAACATAATATCAATAACCAATTATGTTATGGGACTTTATCTAAAAAAGGAAATAGGGGCGTTTAATGTAGCGTATGTTGAGTTCAAATCTTTTACTAGTCATCAACTCCAGGTAGCTAGAATACTTCCTTGCGAACAAGCGGTTTCTTATATCAGAGATAAGCAGGATGTGGACGCGATAATCGCTCCAGATGTTGATAAAGTAATGGAATTTGTCGTGAAATTATG
>JAHIZQ010000206.1 GCA_018814505.1 Candidatus Omnitrophota bacterium | reverse complement strand
TGGAATGCCAAGAAGAAATCGAGTTATACAAAAGAGATAGACAGGATTAAGGGGCAAAGGCATAGTACGATATTCCCCGGGGCAAAGACATGTCAGTCAGATGTGGAAACGGTACATAACATAATAGAACAAGATTTTTTTGAGATAGAAAGTTTTACTGATAGGGACGACTTTTTTAATAAGATACATACATATCAGATGTTTTTTAACTTTGAAAGGCCCAATACGTACAAAGAAAACAAAACGCCATGGGAATTGGCAAAAGAAAAGAATCCGAAATTAAAAAAAGAAGCATTGATGTTGCCGCCGATAGATTTAGAGGCACTGTCAAAAAATATGGATTTTTGTGACCAGGGGGGTAATGATGTGTTGCTCAATCCCATATTTAAGGATATTTTAGGTTGACAGGCTTTGGATGTCTGGTATATCATAACTTGGGTTTGTGGCAACTAAAAATAAACAAAATTAAAGAATATGCATAAAAGGTGATTACAAGGAGGTACTTATGGGGATTATGGAGGCTGTTAAAAATGGTTTTGGAAAAGCTTTCAAGTTAATGAATGTCATTTTGGTGTTTTTTGTGTTTAATACCATTATCGGGTTAATTGGATTGCCGCTTAGTAATCCTGCAAGAACAGGAGAACCCGGGATGATTGCAATATCCATAGCTTCAAGTATTTTGTTCTTTTTAATTTTTGTGTTCTTACAGGGCGGCGCGATGGGCCTTGCAAAAGATCAAATAAAAACAGGCGCGTCCAGTATGGCCAATTTTCTTAGTTACGTTAAAAAGTTTTATTTAAGGATTTTAGGCCTTTTGTTTTTATACGTGCTTATCGCGATAGGCATAGTCTTAGTGCTAAGCTTGTTAACAGCAGGAGTATTGCTTTTGGGAGACAACATAATAACGCGCAGTCTCGTGGCGGCTATTGTGACAATAATAGCAATTGTTGCTATTACAATGCTGGTTTACCCAATATATGTGGTAGTGGTTGAAGATACAAGTACTCTTGACGCGTTTAGAAAAGGACTAAAAACGGCAAAAAATAATTTCAAAAACACTTTAGGTCTTTTTATGACATTATTTCTCATAAGTTTGGTTATTTCCCTAATCGCGGGGTTTATCGCGGGGCTTATTATGGTGCCGTTAAGCCCGAACTTGGGCCAGATATTGATTGCTGTCGTAAACGCGGCAGTTCAGGCATATATTCCGGTTGTAATGATACTTGGTTTTATGGGGTTCTATATGTCTCTTTCAAAAGGGGCAGAAAAAACTTCCCAAGAATCTGCTATATGACCTTTTATGGCATGTGAAAAAGGGCAACTCCGTAAAAAATGATAGTGATATTGCAAAAGATACGGGTTGCCCTTTTTTTTTGCTATACCCGCGCTTTTGGTCTTCGAATAAGATAAATAGATGGCGTTTAACGCAAAATGCATATCATTTGGCCTCTTTTTTCAGGTTTTGTTTAAAAATTCTTATACAGACAGAAACTTTTGTGGTAGAATAATCGACTAGTTTGACGTAAATTTTTTTAATACTCAATATTTTAGGAGGGTGTACGATGAAACGTAAGATGGTTCCGCATGATGGTAATAGCGCGGTCGCGCATGTAGCGCACGCAACTAACGAAGTTATAGCAATTTATCCTATAACTCCATCGACTCCGATGGGGGAAATATCTGACGCAAAATCAGCCAAAAAGGAAAAAAATATATGGGGTACTGTGCCTACTGTTGTTGAACTGCAGTCTGAAGGAGGCGCTTCCGGCGCGGTACACGGCGCTTTAACAACAGGCGCGCTTACCACTACTTTTACAGCTTCGCAAGGACTTCTTTTAATGATACCGAACATGTATAAAATCGCGGGAGAACTTACACCGACGGTGTTTCATGTTGCCGCACGGTCTTTGGCTTGCCAAGCTTTGTCAATTTTTGGCGATCATTCAGACGTCATGGCGGCCAGGAGTACCGGATGGGCGTTTTTAGCCGCTACCAGTGTGCAGGAAACAATGGATTTTGCGCTTATCGCGCAGGCGGCGGCTTTGGAATCGCGCATACCATTTATACATTTTTTTGAAGGGTTCAGGATTTCTCATGAGATACAAAAGATTGAGGAATTGACTTTTGAAGACATGAAATCCATGTTGGATGAAAAATTCATACATGCACATAGAAAGTGGGGAATGAATCCGGAACATCCTGTTTTGCGTGGAACGTCGCAGAACCCGGATGTATATTTTCAGGGCAGAGAATCTGTAAACAAATATTATGACGCGTGTCCGCAGATAGTGCAGAGCGTTATGGACAAATTCGCGACTCTAACAGGTAGAAGTTATAAACTGTTTGATTATTTTGGCGCGCAGGACGCGGAAAAGGTTATTGTCATAATGGGGTCCGGCAGTGAGGCTGTTCATGAAACCGTTGAATATCTTATTGCCAAAGGTGAAAAAGTAGGAGTAGTTAAGGTAAGACTTTATCGTCCTTTTGATGTTAAAGCCTTTATTGATTCATTGCCGAGTACAGTCAAGTCTATCGCGGTTCTTGACCGTACTAAAGAGCCAGGCGGGTTAGGTGAGCCCTTAT
This sequence comes from Candidatus Omnitrophota bacterium, assembly GCA_018814505.1. Taxonomy (GTDB): domain Bacteria; phylum Omnitrophota; class Gorgyraeia; order Tantalellales; family Tantalellaceae; genus JBDRNE01. Next base: position 1,901 of record JAHIZQ010000206.1, on the reverse strand, counting down.
ATGAAGACGTACGAACAGCCGTTGGAGAAGCGTTTTCAGAAAAAACCGCGCAGTTTAAAGAATATCCGCACATAGTAGGCGGCCGTTACGGGTTAGGTTCAGCAGAGTTTACCCCCGCGATGATTAAAGGCGTTTTTGATAATCTTGCCGTACAAAAACCTAAAAACCATTTTACAATCGGCATAAATGACGATGTTACCGGTACTAGCTTAGACTATGACCCGTCTTTCAGCACGGAAAGCGATGAAGTTTACCGCGCTATGTTTTACGGGTTGGGAGCAGACGGTACGGTTGGAGCAAACAAGAACTCCATAAAAATAATTGGTGAAGAAACTGATAATTTCACGCAAGGATACTTTGTTTATGATTCAAAAAAAGCCGGCGCGGTTACGATTTCGCATCTTCGTTTCGGCAAAAAAACTTTAAGAAGCCCGTATCTTATTTCTAAAGCAAATTTTTTGGCATGTCACAATTTTTCATTTTTGGAAAAATATGATATGTTGAAAAACATTGAAAAAAACGGAATCTTTCTTTTAACCTCAACATACGGGAAAGATGCAGTCTGGGAACATATCCCTGGCAAAGTGCAAAAACAGATTATAGATAAAAAACTTAAGTTTTATGTGATAAACGCTTTGAAAATAGCCGGAGAAATTGGTTTGGGCGGGCGTATTAACATTATCATGCAGACGGCATTTTTTAAAATATCAGGCATTTTAGAAGAAAAAATAGCTGTAGAAGCAATTAAAAAAGCCGTAAAGAAAACTTATGGTTCAAAAGGCGAAAAAGTTGTTGAAATGAACACTAAAGCGGTTGATATGGCGCTTGATAATATTGAGGAAGTAAAAGTTCCGGAAACTGTTACTGGCAAAATTCAGGAAAAAGAAATTTTACCTGAAGACGCTCCGGAATTTGTAAAAACTACTACTGCCAAAATCTTGCGCGGAGAAGGAGAAACTGTAAAAGTGTCCGAAATGCCCGCTGATGGAACTTGGCCTACGGCTACAACGCAATACGAAAAACGAAATATTGCCGTAAATATTCCGGTATGGAATCCGGACGCGTGTATACAATGCGGAAAATGTACTCTGTTATGTCCGCATGCCGCTATTCGCGCTAAGTTGTATAAAGAAGAAAACCTTAAGGGCGCGCCTGATTCGTTGAAACATACTTCTCCAAAACCTCCAAAAGGTATGGAAGGATATGTTTATACTTTGCAGGTAGCTCCGGAAGATTGTACGGGATGCGGAGTTTGTGTTGAATATTGTCCGATGAAAGCAAAAGAGGCAATAAAAATGACGCCGCAAGAAGATTTACGTGTGCAGGAATGCGAAAACTACAAATTTTTCTTAAATCTGCCTGAGACGGATTCTAAATGGTGTCAGCCTCACATGAAAGGGTTACAGTTTGTAAAACCGTTGTTTGAGTATTCCGGCGCTTGCGCGGGATGCGGAGAAACAGCATACGTGAAACTCTTGACACAGCTTTTTGGCGACAGGGCTTTAATCGCGAACGCGACAGGGTGTTCATCAATATATGGGGGGAATCTTCCGACGACACCGTATTGTAAGCGCGCGGATGGCAGAGGCCCGGCGTGGAACAATTCGCTTTTTGAAGATGCCGCGGAACTCGCTTTTGGCATGCGCCTTACAGCTGATAAATATACGGAATATGCCGCGGAACTCGCGGAAGAAATTTTGAAAACAGATTCTTGCGATGAGAAAATAAAAAATTTGATTAACGAAATAAAAACTATAAGTCAGGCGGAACAGGAAGGTATTGAGAAAGTCCGTACGAAGGTTGCGAGCCTAAAAGACATGCTCGCGAAGTGCGACTGCGGTATCTGCCGAGAACTTTATAGCGTCGCGGACTATTTTATAAAACGGTCCGTGTGGGGAGTC
>JAHIZQ010000205.1 GCA_018814505.1 Candidatus Omnitrophota bacterium | reverse complement strand
TATCCGTACCCCTTTGTCCGGCCCCGATTATCGCGATTTCAAAAGGTTTTTTCATAAAACTTTCCCTCTTCTTAATATAATAAAAGTGAAGTAGTTAAATAGAAATAAAAATGCCCCACAACAGGTTCTTTTCCCACATTAAACAAGAAAGAACATTAAAAAGAGTATATCAAATACAATACAAACAACAAGAATATTTTTTAATGGTTTTGGAAATAGGAAGAACCATAGTACTCCCCGATTTTAATCTACACTTTTATAAAGTGCGCAATCTCATCTCGGAAGCAGAACAGGAAGATCAGCTCTCTGGTCATCCCCATGTACGACCAAAAATAGGTGTGCCCCCCCCGCCCCTTTTACGCTTATTCCGCGCCTCTTTTTTTCTTGTCACCTGTAATATATTTTTGAAATCTACTTCTGGGTTTGCAAGGCATGGTCATTTTCAAATGACCATCTTTTACTAAAGGCTGAAGGACTTCTTTCAGAAAATACATCCGGTGTTTTAAATTCAACAACAGCATTATTTCTTTTGAACTGCGCGGCTCTTCACAAAATTTCAGTATTTTCGCTATCCTGTCCCGCATCTCGACTTGAGCGGTAACTTGAGCGGTAACTTGAGCGGTAACTTGCTCGGAAGGATAAGGAAAAATCATCGTAAATGTGTCGTTCTTCTCGTCATTTCTCCACTGCGCGGATGGATAACCCTTTTTCTCTAAAACAAGAATGGTTGTTCTAAAACCTGTTCCTTTTGCCTCCCCCCATCCTAAATCATAAAAAACTCCAGCAATTAAACTGTTGCGCAATTCAGAGCCGGGAAGCTCATACTCTTCAGGAGCTTTTAAAGATCGACCGGGGTTATAAAATTCGATACGATCATTGTAGATGCGGATTTGTGAAGGTGAGGGATGAAAATAATTCTGGTGCATAAGAAGGTTGCTCAATGCCTCCCGCAATGCTCTCTTGAATGGATCATCCTCCACTCGGATTAAATCTTTACCTAATTTGAACGGGGTGAGATAGAATCTGTTGATAATATCCAACGCCTGAGAACGAATCTGTATTAAATTGCCGGTAAGATCGGTTGATAAAAAGGGATCGTTATCTTTTCCCCATTCAGTACCTTTTATGCGAATAATGTCTAATCGAAAATGAGGGAAAAGTCTTTTTATAGTATTTGTTTTTGCAAAAAGAAGCGTGCCGGCGGCAGTAAGATGCCTATTATCTTTAGAAACCATGTTATACGCCTTAAGCAATTCTTCGGCTTTAAGACGCAATTCTCCCGTACCCTCTTTCTGTAATTTTCTTATTTCTTTAAAAGCAGTGATAGTTTTTGTGTCAATATCTGAAATGGCGGCATTTCTTAAAACCTGCGCGTCTGGAGAAGAAAGACGTTCCTGAAAAAATCTCTGGAAATCTTGATCAGTTAAACTATGAGTCACCGAGCCAACACGCTTATATCCCCCTTTTAAAGGGCCCACGTCTTTAATATAGATGGGTTTTTCATATCTTAACGCTTCTTCTACTTCGATTATTACAAAGTGTTTTCCTTTTTCACCGGCGATTTTAGGTTTTATAACCGGACGAAAATTGAATTTCTGACTGATCGCGGAAACTAAATCATCTACCAATTTTTGAGGATTTTTCACGCCCTGCCGGATTATTTTATCCTTATCCTGTTTTATTCCCAAAACAATAATTCCGCCCCTGGTATTCGCGAAAGCGGATATTGTTTTCCAGATAGTTTGCGGCAAACCTTCTTTTGCTTCTTTATACTCTAATTTAGCGGTCTCGAATTTTTTTAACAACATAAGTTTAGATTTTTTATTTAACATTTTACTCGTAAATAGTGCCGCTTTAACACCCGTGGCGGAAACACTCAAAATTTGCTATTCTAAAAAACACGGGGTTCATTTTTCATATTGTTCAGTTCCCTGCCTTTTCTTATATTCCACCTTAATACATAAAAATATCCTCTCAGGGGGCTGTTTTTTTAGACAAAGCGAAAAAGACCGCCAAAGAGCCGGTGGTATGATGAGCCAAGCTGGGGGACACCGAGACTCTTCCCCACGGCCCTTCGGCAATTTATATATACATTATAAATGTATATTTGTCAACAAATTTATTTTTACATTGTAATCCATCGCGGGCTTTCTTAATTGGCATTCTCCCGCTACAGGCTAATGTATTTTCAGCCGCGCATGAGGAACCTCTGCG
>JAHIZQ010000204.1 GCA_018814505.1 Candidatus Omnitrophota bacterium | reverse complement strand
AGCAAGTGCGTTAATGATGGGTAGTCCTCTTTATTATGTAGTATATGCTATTTTAATACTTTTCTTTTGCTATTTTTACGCGGCTATTACGTTTAATCCGGTTGATATGGCGAACAATATGAAACGTTTTGGCGGATTTGTTCCTGGCATAAGGCCTGGCAAACAGACAGCGGAATATTTGGATTTTATAATGACGCGAATAACTCTGCCGGGTGCTATGTTTTTAACTATAATTGCTATATTGCCGAGTGTAATCAATAGTCAAATAGGGATTCCATTTTTAGTTGCTAGTTTTTTTGGTGGCACTGGTCTTTTAATTATTGTTGGAGTTATGTTAGATACTATGCGGCAGATTGAATCGCATATGCTTATGCGTCATTATGAAGGTTTTTTGAAAAAAGGAAGAGTTCGGAGCCGATTATCATGATTTTAGCGAATAAAATTAATCTTGTTTTATTGGGGCCTCCTGGAGCGGGTAAAGGAACACAGGCAGTACTATTAAAAAAAGCGTACGGTTTTTTGCACATCTCGACGGGAGATATGCTGAGAGAAGCGATAAAAGAAGGAACTTCTGCCGGGAAAGCCGCACAAGGTTATATGACTAAAGGTGAGTTGGTCCCCGATGAAATAGTAACACGCGCTGTGATTGGACGTATGAATAAGCCTGACGCAGAAAGTGGTGTTATACTTGATGGATATCCGAGGACGCGCGTACAGGCAGAATCTTTGGATAGTTCTTTAAAAAGTGAAAACCGTTCTTTGAATATGGTGTTATATTTTCGTACGTCTGAAAAGGTAGCGATACAAAGGCTTTCTGGACGGCGTTTATGCCCAAAATGTGGAAAAAACTATCATGTTACCAATATGCCATCGAAAATCGAAGGGGTTTGTGACATTTGCGGAGTGAGTTTGATACAGCGTGAAGATGATAATCCGGAAACTGTCAAGAATCGGTTAGTTGTTTATGAAGATAGAACAAAAGATCTTATTGATTATTATGAGAAATCGGCTTTATTGCGAGAAGTAAACGGAGATCTTTCGGCCGAAGAGCTTTTTGAGGGCATAGCCACTCTTTTTAAAAGAGAAGGTTTAGTAGATGACAATTCTGACGAATGAAAAAGATATACGTAAAATTAGGGAATCCGGAGAAATCCTAAAAAAAGTGTTTTCTTTTGTAGAGAACAAAATAATGGGCGGCGTATCGACTTTAGATTTAGATATTGAGGTTGAAAAGGAAATCCGTAGGCATGGTGCGGAGCCGGCGTTTAAAGGGTACAAAGGATATCCAGGATCGATTTGTGCGTCATTAAATGAAGTAGTTGTCCATGGTATACCGTCGGCCGATATTGTTATACAAGACGGTGATATTGTCAGCATTGACATTGGGGTAAAAAAAAACGGTTATTTTACAGATGCCGCTCGGACTTTTTCAGTTGGAACAATTACTGAAGAAGCCGAACGCCTTATAGACTGTACTAAACAATGTCTAACCGAAGGAATAAAACAGGCGGTTACGGGCAACAGAGTTTCGGATATTTCGCATGCTATTCAGAATGTTGCGGAAAAATTCAAGTTTAAAGAAGTCAGAATGTTTGTTGGGCATGGTGTAGGCAAGGCTTTACATGAACCGCCGGAAGTTCCTAATTGGGGACAAAAAGGAAAAGGTCCGGTTCTCCAGCAGGGTTTAGTTTTGGCAATAGAACCTATGATTAATTGTGGTACAAGGAATGTAAAGATAAAGCCGGATGGATGGACAGCTGTAACTGCGGATGGCAAGTTTTCAGCGCATTTTGAAGATACAGTTATTGTTGGAAATAAAGAAGCGGAGATAATAACATGAGCCCAAAAGAAGAACCCATTGTTGCTATCGGTGAAATTGTAGAAACTTTGCCGAATGCGATGTTTAAAGTTAAGTTAGAAAACGGGCATATTGTTCTTGCCCATGTGTCGGGAAAAATGAGGATGTACTTTATAAGAATCGTTCCCGGAGATAAAGTTACAGTAGAATTATCTCCGTATGATTTAAGCAGAGGACGAGTTATTAAAAGGGAGAAATAATTGTGAAGGTCAGGCCAAGTGTTAGAAAAATATGCGCGAATTGTAAAGTTGTACGAAGAAAAGGTGTCGTGCGAATAATTTGTAAGGATCCAAAACATAAGCAAAGGCAAGGATAATTCTGTTAGTAGGACATTGAATTGTTCACGGTGTTAACAAACTATGTTTTAGCGAAGAGGCATAGTGTAGGTGGTTTGCAGTAATTAATAGTAGTTTTAGTAGAGATATAAAACAAAGTGTAATGAAATCAAGGAGACGATATGCCGAGGATAGTAGGTGTGGACATACCAAAAGAAAAAAGAATAGAAGTGGCGTTAACTTATATATATGGGATAGGGCCGGCTCATTCTCGTGAAATTCTTAAAGAAGCTGGGATTTCTCCGGATAAACGGGCCAAAGATTTAGAAGAAAAAGAGGTTACGGCAATAACGCATATTATTCAGGAATCATATCAGGTTGAAGGTGATTTGCGTCGTTTGCTTCTGTCAAACGTTAAAAGGCTTATGAGTATTGGTTCTTATCGGGGGACGAGACACAAAAAAAATCTTCCAGTAAGAGGGCAAAGGACAAAAACTAATTCACGAACAAGAAAAGGCCCGAAGAGGACTATTGGGGCCTTTAAAGATAAAGCCGTGAGAAAAGCGGTAAAAACCGGTTAGTGCATATGGTGCCGTTAATTTTTAGCTTAAAAGTAACGGCAGTGTATAGAATATGAAAGGAAATGAGGTAAATTGTGCAGAAAAAGGCAAAAGTAAGACGGCGAAAAAAAATAATAAAAAAAATATCCAGCGGTAAAGTTTTTGTACACGCGACGTTTAACAACACAATTGTAAGTGTCGCGGATACAAACGGAAAAGTTTTGTGTTGGAGTTCTCCAGGTATAGTTGGATTTAAAGGATCACGAAAATCTACTCCGTTTGCGGCCAGTATCGCGGCAAAAGATGCTATAAAAAAAGCGAGGCTACATGGATTAAGAGAAGTCGAAGTTATCCTTAAAGGGCCTGGCGCTGGGAAAGAGAGCGTCGTTCGAAGCATAAGATCAGAAGGGCTTCACGTCCAGGGCATATTGGATCTTACTCCGACTCCACATAACGGTTGCCGTCCAAAGAAAAAAAGAAGAATATGATGTTGTATGCGGCAGAATAATTTACTGATTGCAATGCGTAATGGGACAATAGAGAATAAAAATAAGGAGTGAAAATAAATGGCTAGACGAATTACCCCATCCTGCCGGCTTTGCCGCAGGGAAAATGAAAAATTGTTTTTAAAAGGAGCGAAGTGTTCCACGGATAAGTGTTCTTTTTTAAAAAGAGAATACGCTCCTGGACAGCATGGACAGATGAGAAAACGCAAGAAATCGGGTTACGCGATTCAGCTTAGGGAAAAGCAAAAAGCAAAAAGAATTTACGGAATGCTTGAAAAACAGTTTAAGAATTATTTTAAAAAAGCGGAAAAGGCAAAAGGCGCGACAGGTGAAGTTCTCTTACAGCTTTTGGAATGCCGTCTTGATAATGTGATTTTTCGCGCTTGTTTTGCTGCGTCTCGAGCGAACGCTCGTCAGCTTGTCGGACATGGATTTGTTAAAGTGAACGGTCGTAAGGTGAATATACCTTCTTTTTTGGTAAAAGAAGGAGACGAGGTAGAGATGAAAGGTAACGAGTCTCAGATAAAAGAGATAAAAGAGACCGCGAAAATACTTGAAGACCGTGGTACCCCTGAATGGATTGAAGTGTCGGCGGCAAATCTTGCGCTTAAAGTGAAACGTGCTCCGACAAAAGGGGATATTGGTATGGCAATAGAAGAGAACCTTATAGTCGAATTATATTCGAAATAAATCGAAGTATAATTCAATAAATTAATAGGAGGATGTTTGGTATGGGGATTAAACTGAAGAATTTTGAATTGCCCAAAATAATCACATTCGATGAAGGAACTTATAAAGTAACATACGGAAAAGTTGTTGCTGAGCCTTTTGAAAAAGGATATGGAGTGACGATAGGCAATTCTTTGCGTAGAATTTTACTTTCCTCCATAGAAGGTACAGCAGTAACACAGATTAAAATTAATGGAGTACTTCATGAATTTACAGCTATTCCAGGAGTTTATGAAGATGTATCACAGTTAATAATGAATATCAAAGGGTTGGTTTTAAGGTCACATTTTAAAAATCCTAAACCGATGTTTATAAGCGTAGACAAAAAAGGAGAAGTCACAGCTAAAGATATTAAGTGTGATGAAACCGTTGAAATTATTAATCCAGATCATCATATAGCGACTCTTACTGAAGATGTAAAATTTGAAATGGAGATGAAAGTTGAAAGAGGACGCGGCTATACTGTTTCGGAAAGGAACAAAACTGATGAAGATGCTATTGGAACTCTTGCCGTTGATTCTCTGTTTTCGCCGGTAAAACGCGTAAATGTGGAAGTTGAGAACACACGTGTTGGGCATATTACTGATTATGATAAACTTATTATAGAGATTTTTACTAATGGCAGTATGGAACCAAAGGAAACGTTGCTATATGCGACTAATATCTTGCAAAGACATTTGGATGTGTTTATCGGAATGGGAAAACTTCCTGAAGAAATTGAAGAAGAGGAAGAAGAGTCAAAAGAGAGAAAAGAACTTCATAAAAAAATGAATAAACCTATTTCAGAACTTGAACTTTCGGTGAGAAGTTCGAATTGTCTAATGGAAGCCAATATTCGTACTATTGGTGAGCTTGTCAGAAAAAAAGAGACGGAAATGCTTAAGTATAAAAATTTCGGGAAGAAATCTTTAAATGAGATTAATGCTGTTCTTATTCCCATGGGATTGCATTTAGGTATGGAAATAGAAGATGAGGATGAGTTAGAAAGTTAATTGATGGTAATAATTAAACAAGATGGTTAAGGAAGAAGGGACAATAGATGAGGCACCGTAAGAAAAAAGGAAGATTAAATAGAAAGACCGCTAGCCGAAAGGCGATGTTAAAACATTTGGCTAATGCTCTTTTTACGTATCAGCGAATAGAAACGACTTTAGCTAAAGCCAAGGCCTTGCGAAGTTTCGCGGAACCGCTTATTACTTTAGCAAAAAAGAATCCGAATTCAGTAACCGCGCGAAGACGAGTTGTCAGCAGATTGAGCGATAAAACGGTTGTAAAAACCTTGTTTGATACTGTATCGCCGCTTTATTTAGATGTGCCTGGCGGATATACCAGAATAATGCCGCTTGGAGCAAGAAAAGGCGATGGCACACAAATGGCAATTATTGAATTGACTAAAAAAACTATTTCGGATGCGAAACTTTTAAAGATAGAGACAATAAAAGAGCCTGCGGCTAAATCTAAAAAACTGAAAAAAAGTAAAAAATCTGTCAAAGAGGAAGTAACGGCAGAAGCGGACATCCCTCAGAAAAAGAAGAAGCATTCAGCCCCGGAAGTGGACATTGAAGAACAGGAAAAACGAATTGTTGAAAATGTCAGGAAACAAAAGGCAAGAACAGAACAGACGAAAGTTGACAAAAAAGGTATTTTTAAAAGATTTCGTCGAAAGTCTCTGGGGTAATTATTTTCAAGGAGAGGCTACAGTTAGATGTCGCTAAAATGCGGATAGCAAGGCCAAGGGGTCAAAGTAGTATGTTTTAAAATCTTTGTCGCTTTGGCCTTTTTTTATTTTCATATAACAGAGAATTAATGGTATGTTCGGTTTGTTGGTTGGGGGAGATGAAAGATGGATGAAAAACTGACGCCCATGATGCGGCAGTATTTGGAAATTAAGGATCAGCAAAAAGACGCTATACTTTTTTTCAGGCTTGGCGATTTTTATGAAATGTTTTT
>JAHIZQ010000203.1 GCA_018814505.1 Candidatus Omnitrophota bacterium | reverse complement strand
TTTCTTCTTTTTTTTATAAAAAAGTAGTCTGCATTGCGTAAAGATTTCAAAGTTTCCCGCGAATTGTGGGTACGGCGCTCGGATACCTTTAATAACACCTTTTATCTTTCCGAATTCTTTTGTAAACGCAACTATAATGTAACTGGTTTCGCGCAAAAAATATTTTTTAAGAATAATGCCTTCGGCTTTTTGCACCGCCATTACAAAATAGTCCTTGTTGTTAACCTTGCCTGTTACGCTTTTATGTTTCCGCTTTCGCCAATTTCATTGCACGGCGAAAATGAACCGCCAGAAATAACCAGTTTCATTCCGTCTTCAACGCTCATTTTCAGAAAAAATACTTCTTCTTTCGGTACGACTAAAAAAAGCCCGCTTGTCGGGTTCGGCGTTGTCGGCACAAAAACGCTTAAACACTCTTTGCCGATTTTCTGGTTAATTTCGCCTTTCGCGTCACCAGTCGTAAACCCGATTGAATATATTCCTTTTCGCGGATATTCCAGCATTACCACTTCTCTAAATATGGTTTTGCCCTGTCCCAAGAGTGCTGAAAATATCTGTTTTGCCGCGTTATATATTCTGCCCAAAATCGGCACCTTTATAAAAAGTTTTTCGCCATGCGAAAAAAATCTTTTTATAAACAAAATTTTTGCGGCCCACCCTATAATCGCGATCGCCAAAATAACTAAAAGGAATATTAAAGTTTTTGCGACATATATGCGCCTGAGCCCCATTACCACCGGCGTAAAAAGTTTCATAATCGGATCTAGCACGATGTTGTTTACCTGCAACGCCAAAAATTTTATCAGCACAACAGTAAGAACAATTGGCAAAAGAAGCACAACCCCATTAATAAAATAAACTAAAAACTTGTTCCATGTTTTTTTCATAACCCCACCCTGTGTTTTATATGACACCAGCAACTCATGATAACAACTGAAATATTAGCAAGGTAACAAGCGTGCCGATAACACTCCCAGCCACAACTTGCGCCAAAGAGTGTATTCCCATTGCCATACGGCTCTTGGCAATTAAAACAGCCATAACCAATACTAAAAGTGAAACCATTGTGTTTTCCGTAACCAAGGAAACTACAACCCAAACCGCAAAAGCAACAGCTGAATGCCCGCTTGGCATGCCTCCGCGTAAAAGGTCTTTTTCTTTACGAATAATTTTTATTAAAAGAACTAGCCCCACAACCACCAAAAGGACTATAAACGTTATATGCCATGACGACTGTTTTATGATAAAAAAAGATTTTCCGACACATCCTTGCAGGCGTTTGTAAAGCAGTATATATCCGACAACTACCGCGTTTACTGAACTTACAAAAACAGCGCCAGCGGCGATATCTTTAATTACCTTAGCTCCCGGATGAAACTTTTTACTAATAAGATCCGTCAAATACTCAATTGCCGTATTAAACATTTCGCAAACTAAGACAAACGTTACCGCAAAACAAAGAAGCATAAGTTCTATTGAATTAAGGCTAAAATAAATTCCCGCGATTATTGCCAGAAACCCTATCAAAAAATGCAGACGCATATTGCGTTCCGCCCGCAAAGTATGAACAACACCTTCTAAAGCGGCACTAACACTGCGAATAAAACTTTTACTATATGAATCTTCTGGTTTTTTGCAGGTATTCATTTTCCTTTTTCTTCATTACCTTTTTTTTCTCAGACGAAACGTCATCATACCCTAACAGATGAAGTAGCCCATGAATAACATAAAGCGCTGTTTCTTCTTTAAAGCTCGTGCCATAAATTTTCGCGTTATAAAAAGCTTTATCCGATGAAATGATTATATCCCCTAAGAAATTACTTCCCCCCTGGAACGCAGGGCAAAAAGACTCTTCAGAACCTTGCCTTTTTTTGTTCATTGACTCAACAGGAAACGCCATTACATCAGTTGATACGTCTTTGCCTAGATAAGTTCTGTGAACCGCGCGCATTTTCTGGCTACTTACAAAAATAATGTTTACTTCTGCATTCTTTTTTTCAGAATTTTTTAATACCGCGACAGCCGTTTTTTTTATCCCAGAAAGATTAATCTTTCTTTTTTTGTTTTGGTTTCTGCAGTTTATCCGTATCATTCTGACCCGTTCCGTTCGATGTTTTTTTTATATCTTCCG
>JAHIZQ010000202.1 GCA_018814505.1 Candidatus Omnitrophota bacterium | reverse complement strand
GAACATAAAGTTTTTAACAAGATAATTTATAAAAATTAAACTTTTTTTAATACAATTATCGTTGACACATAGTGTAACCCATGATAGTATAAGCACTTATTGGATTTACGCAAAAAAAGGAAGGCGTATACAAAAACAGGTTGTTTACTTATGAAGTGAACAATATGCAATTTGTGTTTTAAGTAAAAGGGAGGAAAACAATGACAAAGAAAGACATTATTATGAAAATTTCGGAAGATACCGGAATTAAGCAAGTTGATGTTAAAGAGGTGGTTCAGCGGACTTTTGATATAATTATCGATAGTCTTCGCTCGGGGGACAAAGTTGAGCTTAGAAATTTTGGTATTTTTAAAGTTAAAGTTCGAAAAGGAAGGTTAGGCAGAAACCCCAGGACAGGTGCAGGTGTCTCTATTCCAGATAAAAAGGTAGTTGCATTTAAATCAGGAATGAAAATGAAACTTGATGTGGAATCTATCGCGGATGGTATGTAAAAGTGAGCGCAAAAACCAATTATAAATCACTTAGGGGAATGCCTGATATTTTGCCTCCCGAGGCGTTTTTTAGGCAGTTCTTGGAACAAAAAGCTAGAATTCTTTTTCAGAGGTTCGGATATGAGGAAATTCGTACACCGATTCTTGAAGAAACAGGAGTTTTTACGAGAAGTATTGGTGAGGATACTGATATTGTTGAAAAAGAAATGTATTCGTTTGTTGACCGCGGAGGCAAACAGGTCTCGCTTCGTCCTGAGGGTACGGCATCTATCATTCGCGCGTATATCGAACATGGCTGGCATAATAGCGGAGACATCTGTAAATTGTTTTATCTTGGGCCTATGTTTAGAGGAGAACGCCCTCAAAAAGGCCGATTAAGACAGTTTCATCAAATCGGAGTCGAAATAATAGGAAGCACTCATCCATATGTGGATGCTGAACTTATTGTTAACATAAAACTGCTTTTAAATGAGTTTGGTATTAACGATTTTACTATACTAATCAATTCTTTGGGATGCGCGAAAGACCGAATGCATTTTAAAAAAGCCTTACAGGATTATTTAAGTACAAAAGATTCTAAACTTTGTGATAATTGTCGCCGGCGAGCGAAAATTAACGTTCTAAGAGTGCTTGATTGTAAGAATACTATGTGCAGGGAAGTCGTGAAAAAAGCGCCTAATATTTTATCTTATTTATGCGATGGTTGTAAAAAGGATTATGTTCAGCTTAAAGATATGCTCTCAGAAATGGAAGTTTCTTTTAAAGAAAAAACGGATTTGGTAAGAGGGCTGGATTATTATACGGGAATTGTTTTTGAAATTATACATCCTTTGCTTGGTGCTCAGGACGCGATTGCCGCGGGCGGAAGATATGATGCTTTGGTTAAACAGATGGGTGGCCCGGATATCGGGGCCACAGGATATGCTGTCGGAGTGGAACGGTTATTACTTATTGCTAAGCAGGACACAAAGGTTTCACTTAAAAGGCTTTTAATTATTCCGATAAAGGACGAATATTTAAAAGACGCGTTTCTTTTGGCTAGAAAATTTTGGCAGAATAAAGTTTCGTGCGATGTTGATCATATGAAACGTTCCTTTAAAGGGCAAATGCGTAAAGCACATAAGGAGAAAAGAAAATTTGTAGCTATTATAGGTGAAGATGAACTGAAACAGGGAAAACTTCTTTTAAAAGATATGGAAACCGGAGAACAGGAACTGATATCTTTTGAAGAAGCAGTTGGCCGGTTGACCTGTAGGGACAGGGCTTGCCCTTGTCCGTAATTGAAAAGAACCGAGAAATGATAGGTCGGGACAGGCCCTCGTGCCTGTCCGGTACCAAATAAGAATGATTGGATATAAGAAAGGGTATAGAGGAACATGATAAAGACTCACACTTGTGGAGAACTGACGGTGAAAGATGTTTCAAAAGAAGTTTCACTGTGTGGATGGGTAGCGGCGCGTCGAGATCACGGTGAAATTATTTTTATGGATATCCGAGACAAGTTTGGGATAACACAGATAGTTTTTGATCCGGAAAAAAATAAAAAAATACATGAAACGGCGCATGAACTTAGAAATGAGTATTGTATTAAAGTTACCGGAAAAGTGGTGTCGCGTCCCGAGGGTACAATAAATTCAAATATTGTTACCGGAGAAATCGAAGTGGAAGTGGCAAAAGTAGAAATACTTTCAGAGTGTGAAACACTGCCGTTTGAGATTAAAGATAATATAGCCGCTACTGAAGAAGTTCGATTGAAATACAGATACCTTGATTTGAGGCGTCCGGTTATGCAGAAAAAGCTTCGAATGAAACACAAAGCGTACAAGTTTATAACGAATTTTCTGGATAAGGAAGGTTTTTTATTTGTAGAAACACCGGTTCTTACAAGGTCGACTCCTGAAGGTGCCAGAGACTATCTTGTCCCGTCAAGAATACAGCAAGGAGAGTTTTACGCGTTGCCACAATCTCCGCAGATTTTTAAACAGTTATTAATGGTAAGCGGATTGGAACGGTATTTTCAGATTGTAAAGTGTTTCCGAGACGAAGATTTAAGAGCGGACCGCCAGCCGGAGTTTACGCAGTTGGATATGGAAATGTCATTTGTAGAAGAAGAAGATGTTCTCGAAATTTGTGAACGTCTTTTTAAAGGGATTTGTTCCGAAGTAATAAATAAAGACGTAACAGTCCCTTTTTTAAAAATGGATTATGAAGATGCTATGAATCGTTATGGCACTGATAAGCCTGATACGCGATTTGATGTTTTTTTACATAATTTTACCACGGAAATAAAAGAAAAATGTGATTTTAAAGTTTTTAAAAACGTTGTTGAATCTGGCGGCAGAGTTATGGCGTTAGCCGCTCCGGGATATGGTTCAATAAGCAGAAAAGAAATAGATGACCTTACGGCTTTTGCTGGAGAGCACGGCGCGAAGGGGTTGGCTTATTTCAAGGTCGAAGAAAATGAACTTGTTTCACCGATTGTAAAGTTTTTTACTGCTGACGAGTTGAAACTCTTCAGGGAAAGAACTGGGGCTAAACCAGGTGACATGATATTTATGGTTGCCGATTCAAAAGAAACTGCTTGTGGGGCATTAGGCGCTTTGCGACTTAAGATTGGACGGGATAAAGGGCTTATAGATAAAGAACGTTTTGATTTTTTATGGGTTGTAAATTTTCCGTTATTTAAGTTTAATAAGGATGACCAGAGATGGGTTTCGGAACATCATCCTTTCACATCGTTCAGGGAAGAGGATCTGAAGTTTTTGGAAAACGGGGAACTTTCAAAAGTAATATCAAAATCTTATGATTTGGTGCTCAACGGAAGTGAAATAGGGTCTGGAAGCATCAGAATACACAAAAGAGATATTCAGCAAAAGATATTTGAGGTGCTGGGTCTCAGCAAAGAAGAGTGTGAACAAAAATTTGGGTTTCTTTTAGAAGCGTTTCGTTACAGTCCGCCGCCGCACGGTGGTGTAGCATTTGGATTGGATAGGCTTATCACGCTTTTTACTAAAGATGCATCTATCAGGGAAGTTATTCCGTTTCCGAAAACACAAAAGGGGATGTGTCTACTTTCGGGAGCGCCGTCACAGGTTTCGGAAAATCAACTTAAAGAGTTAGGCATACGTGTCAAAAGAAAATTTGATATCTAAAAAGTTTAGGTATGTTCAAGGCAAAGGAGGACAAATGTACAAGATTTGTGTATTTCTAATTGTTGCCGCGGCGTTTTTGGTCGTACGTGCTGAAGCGGAGGAAAAGTTTTTGGAAGTGTATACGTTTAAAAAAGATCGTGTTGACCAGGATGTTAGCGGAAACCGCGGATACGTTATGGGTAAGGCGCCGGAAGGAGTTGAAAAACCAAGAAACACTCAAAGGACGTTGATTGGCGTTGATATTATGGTAGGGGTAACCACTGATGATGAGGATGAGACAATTGAAGAAGTAAAACCCAAACCAAAGAAACGACCTGAACAAAAGAAACAACCTGAATTAAAGAAGATGGAATCTTTACGAGAAAAAAGTCCAGTTCCAAAACATCCAGAAGCTAAAGAATCAGTTCCTGTTGTTGAAAACATCGTTATAATAGAGGAAACAGAAGAAAACTGGATTAAATAGTTTTTGACGGTAAACTACTGATAAATAACATAAAATTATGCAGGAAACAAACATAAGCCTTAAAAACGATTCCGAGGCAAGGATACTTTTCGGAAAACACGATGAAAACCTTAAGAAAATTGAAAAGGTTTTTGATGTGACGACAGTATTCCGTGGCGGAAAATTGAAGATACTAGCTAAGAATGAACACGTGGATGTTGGGCGTGTCGAGAAAATTATCAATGAGTTTTTAATCGTTATACGTAAAGGTGGGCATCTTTCGGAGAGGGATATAGATTACGCGATTAACAACGCGAACATTAAAATGCCGCTTAACGATATTTTTTTAGATCGCATAGAAGTAAGTTCAAAACGCGCGTTTATTGTCCCGAGGAGTGAAGGCCAAAAACGGTATATTGATGCCATACGGAAACATGATATCGCGTTTGGCATAGGTCCAGCCGGAACCGGAAAGACCTATTTAGCAATGGCGATGGCAGTTAACGCGCTAAGAAAAAATCTAGTTTCACGCATTATTCTTACCAGACCGGCGATAGAAGCAGGGGAGAGTTTGGGTTATTTGCCGGGAGATATGTATGAAAAAGTTAACCCTTATCTGCGTCCTTTGTATGACGCTCTTTATGATATGGTTGAACCGCATCGGGCAAAGGATTATCTCGATAGGGGAATTATTGAAGTAGCGCCGCTTGCATATATGCGGGGGCGTACGCTTAATGATTCATTTATTATAATGGATGAAGCCCAGAATTCCACAAAAGAACAAATGAAGATGTTTCTAACCCGGTTGGGGTTTGATT
>JAHIZQ010000201.1 GCA_018814505.1 Candidatus Omnitrophota bacterium | reverse complement strand
TTTTTACCCGTACACCCCAACCCCAACCAAAAACTTCTGGAAGCATATAATATTTCCACATGTTTAAATCATTAAATTCCCCATCCATCATAACGCGTTCAACGGTATAACCGTCATTGTTGATAAGAAATATTATGGGATTAAGCCGATGACGGCAGATTGTAGAAAGCTCCTGCGCGGTAACCTGAAAAGACCCATCTCCCACAAAAGTTATTGGCCGCGATTCCGGAAACGCTGTTTTAACTCCTAATGTCGCCGGCACGGAATATCCTATGGAAAGATAAAACGCCTGATCAACAAACTGTGTTTTTTTGGGAAGATACAGCTCAGAAGCGCTAAACATAGCATCACCTGTTTCCGCTATTATAACATTATTATCTTGTACAAATCTGTTCATTCTCTGATAAAAACGCCTGTTTGTAATTTGTTTACCTTGTTTCGCTAAAAAAGGTTTTGTAATATCCCCAAAAGGATATTTTATTTTTAAAGAAATGGGAGCTCGTTTTTTAAGTTTTTTCATAAGCGCGTTTATAAAATCTTTAAGACTGATGTTATTGTATAAGTGGTTTTTTATCCGCACGCAATCGGAATTCGCCACAATCATCTTTGAGGGATTTATAAAAGACGTTCTCGCGCCAAGATGTATGTCTGTCATAAGAGCGCCAAGGCTTATCATAAGATCAGCATTGTGAACAACTTTACGCGCGCTATCCCAGCCTGCCACGCCTCCGTAAATACCAGTAAATCGCGAATGTTTTTCTGGTATTATGGATTTACCTAAAAGTGTAGTCACAAAATTATACCCTGTGCGATTAATAAACCCTTCCGCGTCTTTACGTAAATTAAATCTGTGAAGTTCCACGCCTAAAAGAGCAACAGGTCGTTTGGATTTATTCAATATTTCAGCGGCTTCTGAAACGGCTTCTTCAAGAGCATATTTTTCACTTTTTATTGAAATGTCTCGATCAAAATGTTTGGGGCACTTAACCGGCGCGAATATCAAATCCCGGGGAATTTCAATATAAACGGGACGCTTAAATTTTAAACATGTCTCTATCGCATCGTCTATTTTGTAAGGAGCCTGTGCCGGGTCTTTAAGGGAAACCGCAAACGCTGTCGCTTTTTCATAAATCTCAAGTTGTCTGTTCATGTCACCAATCGTGTGATGCAATAGGTGATTATATTTCGCTTCCTGTGTCGGCGGGCTTCCACTTATTACTATAACGGGTACTCTTTCCGCGAATGATCCCATGACAGCATTACAAAGGCTAAGACCCCCGACACCATAAGTAACACAAACCGCTCCTATGCCGTTTAACCTGGCATACGCGTCCGCAGAATACCCTGCATTCAATTCATTACAATTGGTTATAACTTTTATTGGGCTCTTTTCAAGGCACTGGAAAAATTCCAATACATAATCCCCCGGTACACCGAATATATGCTTTACACCTATTTCATAAAGCCTACTAACAAGATAATCCGCAACTGTTGTTATTCTTTTTGTTTTCATGCGCCCCCCTTTATGCGCAAAGCTGACTCATGTTATAGTAATCATGCGTCATTCTGCGTCCAACTCGCAATCTGCACCCCCTCCTCGTCATTCTGAAGAGCAAAGCGATGAAGAATCTGTTCCCTAGATCCTTCGACTCGCTACGCTCGCTCAGGATGACGAAAGGAATGAAGCCTCGGGATGACGGGAAGAATGGAGCCTCAAAATGACATACAGTCATAACATGAACCGACCATGCCCTTATGCATATACCTATTCATACCTTAAGGCTTCTATGGGGTCAAGTTTGGCCGCCTTCTGTGCCGGCCAAACTCCAAAAAAAAGCCCCACACTTATTGAAAATCCTGTTGCCAAAACTATATTCGACAAAGTTACTTTTGTTGCCCATCCGGCAATAAAAGATAACGCAATAGATATTCCTATTCCAAGTAAGATCCCCATAAAACCCCCGCTTAACGTCATAGTTACGGCTTCTATAAGAAACTGCGTCATAATGTCTTTTGCCCGCGCACCGACTGCTTTACGCAAACCTATTTCACGCGTTCTTTCGGTAACTGAAACTAACATAATATTCATAATGCCAATTCCGCCCACCAAAAGTGATATTGCGGCAATAGATCCTAAAAGAACACTCATTGTCCGGGTTGTACTGGAAAGCATTTCCTGAATTTCGCTCATATCGCGTATATGAAAATAATTGTCCACGTCTTTGTTTATATGGTGTCTTTTTGCGATAAGTTGCTCAATCTGTTCTTTCGCTAGAGACATTAATTCCATCTCGGAAACCTCAACGTCGATTCCATCAAAATAGTCTTTTCCTAAAAGCCTGTACATAGCCGTTGTTACGGGCATATAAATAATTTCGTTTTGGTCGCGCCAGCCTGCCGAACTTTTTTCTGGGGCAATACCTATAACCCGAAAATTAATACGGTTTATCTTTATAACTTCGTCTATGGGATTCATATTGCCAAAAAGTTTTTCAACTATGGTCGTACCGACAATCACCACCTTTTCCCTGCCTGCAATTTCTTCTTTAGTAAACCATCTGCCTGTTTCAGGCGCGCAAGCGCGCATTTCGCCGTAATCAAACCCAACTCCTTCGATTCTCGTATTCAGGTTTTCGTTTTTGTAAACAACCTGACCGCTTCCATCCGCCGTGGCACTGACTCTTTTTATAATAGGTTTTAACCCTCGAATAGCCTCCTCATCCGCCGGCGTAAATCGCGTTACGGAAACAGAGTGCGACACTCCTCTAACCCTCGCGGAACCGCCGCGTATTGCCAAGAGGTTTGACCCAAGCGTTTTAATCCTTTCTTCCATAGCTTCTTTGGCACCCTGCCCCAAAGCAAGCATAGAAATAACCGCGCCAACGCCAAAAAGTATGCCCAACATAGAAAGAAATGATCGTATTTTGTTCGCGAATATCGCACGGTGAGACTGTTTTATGTGTTCTACGAATTCCACTTTGGCAAAAGCGGAATGCCGTTGGCTGAGCACATCCCGAACTAGCTTATCGCTCTCCTCTAAAACCTTAGTTTTCTTTTTGGTTTCATCGGATATAATTTTACCATCGCGCATTGTTATAATTCTTTTCGCGTGCTGGGCTATTTCGTTTTCGTGAGTAACCATTATAATGGTCTTTCCCTGCTCATTCAGCTGTGTAATAATCTTCATAATCTCTTCTTCGCTCTTTGTATCAAGGTTACCCGTAGGCTCATCAGCGAAAATTATGACAGGGTTATTTACTAAAGCTCGGGCTATTGCCACCCTCTGCTGTTCTCCGCCTGAAAGTTCATTGGGCAGGTGCCCAGCGCGGTTTTCAAGACCGACTGACGACAATTTTTCTTTAGCTGTCTGTACAAGGTTTTTTTTATCTGAATAAACAAGCGGAAGCTCCACGTTTTCTATCGCGCTTGTTCTCCTCAAAAGATGAAACTGCTGAAAAACAAAACCTGCCAGTTTGTTTCTTAAATAAGCAAGCTCTTCATTTGATAAACTGGCAATATCTGTTCCAAAAATTTCATATGACCCCGAGGACGGAATATCCAAAAAACCTAATATATGCAACAACGTTGACTTTCCGCTTCCGGAAGCTCCCATTATGGCGACAAACTCGCCCTGGTTTATAGTTACCGATACATCTATCAACGCTTTGACGCAAGCAGTGCCTTTACCATAGGTTTTAGATACGTTTTTAATTTCTATCATTTTTTTCTGTTTCTTTGCGGCATAAAAGGATTCGTTCCGGTAGATTTCTTTTTAGGTAAATACGCGCCTGCCTGAAGTAAAACACTATCCCCCGAAGAAAGTCCTGATATTATCTCGGTGTTTTTACCGTCAGTTAATCCCGTATCGATATAACACTTTCGAAGTGACCCATTTTTCTCTTTGGCCATTACAAATTCTCCTTTAGTATCATACTGAATAGCTTTTGAAGGGAGTATTAAAACGTCTTTCTTTTCTTCTTCTACAACTTCAACAGTAACGCTCATGCCTGAACGCAAAGTTTTAGGCACCTGCTTCGGAAGAATATCAACATCATATATCGTAACGTTGTTTACAATTTCCGATTCATACGCGATGTGATCAACAGTGCCTTCTATTTCAATTTCAGGATAAGCGTCCAGAGTTATAAAAGCTTTCTTATTCAATTCCACTTTTCCGATATCCGTCTCATCAAATTGGGCACTAACAACAAGCCTGTCGGATAAAACTAAAATCGCGTCCTGCGTCGTAACTGTCTGGCCGGGTTCAATCGCGCGGACAATCACTTCTCCGTTTAAAGGCGAAATTATC
>JAHIZQ010000200.1 GCA_018814505.1 Candidatus Omnitrophota bacterium | reverse complement strand
CAAACAGAAGTTTTATTTGAAAGAGAAAGGAAAAAGCGCATATGAACATTAAAAAAGTCGTTGCAATAAATATTTGTTTAATCATGTTATTTGTTTCATTTTTGGCAAATGCTGAACAAATTAAAGATGGATTTGGAAAAATTCTTTTGCCGGATAGTTCCGAATATGAAGGTGATTTTAAGAATGGTTTATTTAACGGTAAGGGAACCCTTGTCTGGCGGAACGGTTCCAGCTATTCGGGGGACTTTAAAGACGGATTGATGGATGGCAAAGGAATATATTTTGAAAAAGACGGCAGTAAATATGAAGGAGAATTTAAGGGCGGATTACCGCACGGCGCGGGGGGATATTTTTTCAGTAATGGAGATACATATGAAGGAGAAATGAGAGACGGTGCCATGAGCGGTAAAGGGGTATTAATTTTGGGGAATAAAGATCGGTATGATGGCGAGTTTAAAAAAGGAAAATTTCATGGTGAAGGAACTTATGTTCATGTAGAAGATGGTGATGGGAAAATAGAACTTTCAGGCATTTGGGAAAATGGGCAATATATTGGTAAATAAAAACTGCAGTAATGGGGTCAGCCCTTGAAATGTGAAACTTTGCAAACAATTAATATCAAAGTTTCACATTTCAAGGGCTAGACCCCAAGGAACAGGAAATGAAATTATTATATTTAGCGACAGGCGGCGCTTTGGGCGCGGTATTAAGGTATTTTTTGTCGGGAAGAGTGTACAAATTTATGGGTACAGCTTTTCCATACGGCACTCTAATGGTAAACATGGCGGCATGTTTTATTATGGGGTTTTTAATGTCGTTTGCTGAAACAAAATTTGTTCTAAGCCCGAATATTAGGATATTTCTAATGATAGGTTTTGTAGGCGCGTTCAGCACTTTTTCAACATTTATATTTGAAACAGATAATCTCATAAAAGACAGCG
This sequence comes from Candidatus Omnitrophota bacterium, assembly GCA_018814505.1. Lineage (GTDB taxonomy): Bacteria > Omnitrophota > Gorgyraeia > Tantalellales > Tantalellaceae > JBDRNE01. The sequence goes on along the minus strand of JAHIZQ010000200.1, from coordinate 6,617 downwards.
AGATGATGAAGGCATTGATGAATGTGGGGTTAAGCATATTTTGTAGTTTTTTAATGTTCCGGGTAGGTGCTATTGCCGGCAGATTTTTATAAAAAAGGGGTCTTATATGAATACAAGCGCGAAAGGCAAACTTCTTAGAATCTTTGTGGATGAAGCGGACAAATGCCAAAAAAGACCTTTATACGAAAAAATCATTTCTTTCGCAAAGGAAAATAAAATGGCCGGTGCCACGGCTTTAAAAGGGATTATGGGGTTTGGATATAAAAGCCATATGCATACCGCTAAACTTTTAAGGTTGTCGGAAAACCTTCCGATAATAGTTGAAATCGTTGATACGGAAAAGAAAATTAATGATTTTTTACCGCTTCTTAAAGAAATAGTAAAAGAAGGGTTGATTACGGTGGAAGAGACAAATGTTATTATGCACCGTGTCAGTAATGGGGTCAGCCCTTGAAATGTGAAACTTTGATATTAATTGTTTGCAAAGTTTCACATTTCAAGGGCTGACCCCAAGTACACAATCTTATGTTGATTAAATTTCTAATAAGCAATACAATATGACAAGCGTTTACAAAAAAAAGGTGGGTTTTTTATGACTTTTAACAAAATAAAGTTTTATTATTTTTCCGGTACAGGTAACACTTTGCTTGTTGTAAACAAGATGAAAGAAACTTTTGAGGCAAAAGGTGTGGTGGTAGAATTGCACCGGATCGAAAAGGCGGGAAGCATCGAGATAGATCCGGATTGTGTTCTTGGGTTGGCGTTTCCCGTTGCTTGTCAAGGCACCTATCCTTTTGTTTGGGACTTCATTGAAGCTCTTCCTGAGACGCATGGGGTGTCGGTATTTATGGTTGATACTCTCGGCGCTTTTTCCGGCGGAGTGGTTGGGCCTGCTCGAAAAATTTTAAAAGATAAAGGATATAACCCTCTTGGAGCGCGGGAAATAAGCATGCCGGACAATTTTTTTCTTTCAAAAAATGATCCCACAAGAAATGAAACAAAAAAAGCATTGGGATTGAAAAAGGCGGAAAAATACGCGATGGATATTTTAACGGGAAAAAGTTCATGGAAAAGAATACCGGTTATTTCTGACTTGGTGAGCAGGATTTCTTTAGGCAAAACAACTTGGAAAGTGCTTCGCAAATTATTTAAATTAAAAATTGATACCACAAAATGCATTAAGTGCGGATTATGCGCGAAACTGTGTCCTGTACAAAATATCGAAATGAAAGAATACCCGCAATTTCAGGATAAATGTGTTATTTGCATGAGATGTATATCTTTTTGTCCAAAACACGCTATCTTTAAAGGAAAAGATAATCACGTGTTTTATTCAGCCGTCGCCGCGGAAGACTTAATAGAAGAAGTATGAAAAGAGTGGGCAATGTGAATAAAGTAAATTGGTTCGAAGCGAGACCAATAATAAGCAAATTTGTGCTGACAGGTTTTGTGTGTCTTATTTCTTTTGTTTTCATGGAGATTCTTTTATGTGGTGCTGAATATTTCCAGTATGTAAAACCAGCAAACCGCAGTCTATTTGAAAAATACCGTGAAATATATAGTGATGAAAGGGATAAAGAATATATTTTCGGGCATCATCCGGATGTGGAAGTTCTTTTGGTTAATGGGGATAATAAGTATCTGTTTATGACCAATGCTGAGGGACTACGGGAAAGAAAAAATTACGATGGTTTAGAGAAAAGTGTTATTTTTTTGGGAGATTCCATTGTTGAAGGGGTTTCAGTCGAGCCCGACGAGACTATGGACGAGGTCTTTGAATTCGAAACAGGTATAACGGCTTTAAACTTTGGGGTGGGGTCAAGCAACACGGTGCAGGAATATTATTGGCTAAAAAACAAATATAAAAAAGAATATAATGCGAAACTAATAATTTTGGGTTTTTGTTTAAATGATTTGTTTCAGAACACATATTTGAGGGCGTTTAATCCTAAAAAGTCTAATTGGGCGTTATACAAATATCTTGACGAGAGTGAATGTAGGGCTTACGCGGGAATTAGCCCGGGCATTAAGCAGTTTTTAAGAAAATCAAGAACAATATCGTTTATATACCGTGCGCGGGCTCTTTTTTGTCAAAAAAAAGCTTTAAATAATGGACTGCCTCCTGACCGTTATGACGAAGTTAGCCAGGAGAACAAAATGTATACGGAACTTTATCTGAAAAAGATTAAAAGTTTTGCCGAAAGTATTGGCGCGGGCTTTGTTGTTGTTATTTTCCCAAGGGAAAAACAAATGGCAGTAGACTATAATGATACTAATCGAAGATCCCAGGACGCGGTTATAGAAATTTTAGAACGTAACCATATAAAGTATATTGATCTCTATGGCGTTATGAAAGAAAAGTATTTTTCGGAACCGGATATAAAGTGGTTTCATGATGACACGCATCCCTACAAGGCCGGGCATAAGTTGATAGGAGAATATCTTGCCCAAGAGCTTCCCCAAAGTTTCCCTAAAGCGTTTCAATGATGCTTTTTGGAATTAAGAGGTTTATGAAAATTTTGTATGTAAGTGTAAAAAGAATTGGCCTACCCGTACTGATGGTTTTAGCCGCTGTACTTATCAGTTTGACCTATCATTACACTCAACAAGCTAATATAAATTACTATAAGGGACATCGGTTATTTTTAAAGGGCCAATATGAAGAAGCAGTCCCCTTTTACGCGAACGCGTTAAAGATTGATCCGAACAAAACAAGAGCTTTACGTGAAATTGCCTATGCCTATTTATGGACCAAACGTCCAGAGAAAGCCGCGGAATATTTCAGTAAGGCTTTAAGTTTGGAGCCAGATAAATATGAGCTTAAAAAATCTCTGGCAGAAAGTTTATCTTGGCAGAAAAAGTACGATAAAGCTTTAGCTCTTTATGAAGAGGTGATTTCAGTAACGGGTGACTTAGATGCCGAAAAGAAACTTGCCGAACTTTACATATGGCGAGGCGAACCGGAAAACACAAGAGTTATTCTGGAAAAACTAATGAAAAAGTACCCCGAAGATTATGACCTCCAGCTTTTGTGGGGTAAAACGCTTTTGTATTCCGGAGACAAAAAGTCTGCGGCAAAAGTTTTTGAAAGACTTTTGAAAGAAGAAACCAGTAAAAACCCTGAATGATATCGTGTTTGACACGATGAGGAGAGAGTGTATGAAAAGACTATTTGTTTTGCTGATAGTTATGGTTTTTACGGTACATGTGGGGTTTGCGGAAACCACTCGTAAAGATGAACTGCGAAAACTTTTAGCTGAAACGGAAATGTCAAGCGGAGATTATGAAAAAGCCATAGAGTCATATCGTGAAATTTTAAGTGATAACCCCGATGATATAAAGACAAGAACTAGTCTCGCGGATGTTTTAAGCTGGGACAAGGAATATGATAATTCCATATTTGAATATAACAAAGTTCTTGAATTCGATCCCGATGATCTGTCTGTTCAAAAAAAACTAGCCGAAGTTTATTCCTGGAACAAAGATTACATTAACGCTGAAAAAATTTATAAACAAATTATCGAAAAAAATCCGGATGATACGAAAACCTATACTGCTCTTGGAGAAATACTTATATGGCAAAAAAGGTATGAAGAAGCAAACCGCTATTTTTTAAAAGCTCTTAAGGGGGAGAACCCAATAAAGGCCAAACTTCTTTATGGACGGACGCTTCTCTATGCTGGGCAGTTTGTTCCCGCGGAAGACGTTTTTAATGAAATTCTTATGGAATATCCAGAAAATATGGAAGCTAAAATGTTTCTTGCTGATACATACGCGTATAGCAAAAGGTTTAGAAAAGCAATTGTATTATATCGAGAAATTCTTGAACAAAATGATAATATCGAAATAAAAGAAAAATTAGCGGATGTACTAAGCTGGAACAAGCAGTATGCGGAAGCGTTTATTTTGTACGATGCAATTTTAACGCAAAAGTATAACGTAAAGGTCCAGGTGCAAAAAGCACGGGCATTAGGCTGGGATAAACAATATAGTAAGTCTTTAAAAGAATATAAAAGCGCGGTTGCGCGGACTAATAACGAATCAGTACGGCTTGAAATGGAAGCAAAAAAAGCTAGCTGGAGCCATAGAATAAACGCGGCTATAACTGATTATCAAAAACTTATAGCGCGGGATCCTGACAATCTTGAAGCTGCATTTGATTTAAGCCAGATATATTCGTATCAATCCATGTGGCCGTCTGCTAAAAAAGAATATAGAAAAATACTAGACGAGTCTCCAACTCATTTTCGTGCGAAAGAGGGGCTTGAAAAAAGTGAACTTGTGTCAAAACACCTTTCCTGGAAAATGGGATATGAGTTTTTTGAAGCAGATTCTCCTTCAAGGGATATGGATATCAAAGAAAATCAGCTATTTAACAACATTAGCATACCTATGTCGGATAATACTCATCTTGAGATTGACTATCTATTGACCGGCAGAATGTTCAGGGATTTTCATGATCTTTTGGAAAATAAGGGCAGATTCAAAATAGTTTATAAAAATATGCCCAATTTCAGCGCGAACGGATATTATGGACTGCTTCATTACAATAAAGATGTTGAGGAATATACGCACATTTTTGGAGGTAATGTTTCATCCCGAGTTTTTGATATCGGTACTTTTGATTGTTCTTTTGATCGCGAAGAGCTTGATAATACGAGTCTCGTTATAAGAAAACATGAATACCGTAATAATTTGAAACCGCGTGTTGATGTATATCTTAACCGTGATTGTCAAATCGGTGCGGATTACCTGTATTCATATTATTCCGATGATAACTTTAAACATGAAGGCGCTTTTGATGCTTTGTGTTATTTGTCCCCCGACCCTTTAAGGTTTACTGCAAAATACAGATATTTTTACCGTGAGTATAAAACAAAAGTTCCGGACTATTTCTCTCCTAAAGGATTTTCAACCAATACTTTTAGCTTTAACTGGAGGCATTATCTTAACCAGGAAGAAATCTTTTTTGGTGCGAATGATCTATATTATGACCTCAAATATGATATTTCAATTGATTCTACATATGTGGTAGGGCATAAGTTCAGTTGGGGATTCAACTGGGATCTAAATAAAAGATTGAATTTTAATGTACAAGGATTTGTTATGGGGTCAAGCGCGAATGTTTATAACGAGAAAAATGTTACGGCAAGTATCAAGTATTACTTTTAAAAAGAATTTCTATATGTGGATAGATGCGCGTATGTGGAGTAAATTATGAGGGTATTTCGGAAAGACATAATAAGCGCGATGGTTCTCTTCGCTCTTATATCAATTGTTGTTTATATGACTGTGCGTGCCGCGTTGGTGCTGTATGCTGATTACAGTTTTTTTGAAAAAAGTTTTTCAATAGTACTTATTCTTGGGGAATTTTTTATTCTTGTGCATTCCTTTGGTTACGCGTTGAATATATTAAAAGTTTACCGTTTTCAAAAAGAAGATGCATTTCGCCAGGTGCTCGGAGAAATGCCTTCGAGTGGACCAGAAGTGGCGGTTTTGGTCGCCGCGCGTCATGAACCGCGAGAAGTTCTCGAGGAAACGTTTGCGAGTTTATACAACCTAAAATATAAAAACAAAAAAATTTATTTTCTTGATGACAGTTCCGATGAGAAATATCTTAAAGAAGCCGAAGGGATAGCTGAAGAATTTGAGCTTGAACTTTTTAGAAGAAAAGAGCGACATGGCGCTAAAGCCGGTATTGTGAACGATTGCCTCAAAGGTCTTAGGCAGAAATATATCGCCGTGTTTGATGCTGATCAGACGCCTCTACCGGAATTTTTAAATGTTATTATTCCGAGTCTCGAAAATGATGAAAAGCTAGCGTTTGTCCAGACGCCTCAATTCTATACGAATGTCGAAGAGAGCCGTGTTGCCAGAGGCGCGGCGTTTCAGCAGGCGGTTTTTTATGAGTATATTTGTGAGGGTAAAAATTCACAAGACGCGATGTTTTGTTGCGGCACAAATATAGTTTTTCGGCGGCAAGCTCTTTTAGATGTTGGAGGGCTCGATGAATCTACCATTACGGAAGACTTTGCGACGTCAATCAAACTGCATACTGCTGGCTGGAAATCTTTATATTATAACCATGTGTATGCTTTTGGCATGGCCCCGGAAAATTTGAGTGCGTATTTCAACCAACAGTACAGATGGGCAAATGGTACAATATCGGTTTTTAAAAAAATCATTTGGCAATTTATAAAACATCCCTTTTCGCTAAAACTAAAACAATGGTGGGAATATTTCTTATCAGGATCTTATTATATGATTGGAACGTCTTTTTTTGTGTTAATGTTATGTCCTGTGTTATATTTACTCTTTAATATTCCTTCATTTTTTGCGCGCCCAGAAATTTATTTTTTAACCTTTTTACCGTATATTACGCTTTCACTCTTAGTTTTTTACATGGTTCTTGGGAGACGAAACTACACCATTAAAGACCTTTTTTTGGGTCAGTTATTAGGCGTGATTACTTTTTCGGTTTATATGCGTGCTTTTTTTTCAGCGTTAATTGGGGTGAAAACCAGTTTTGGAATTACTAGTAAAGCCAAAGAAAAAGCGATTGCATATATATGGCTCTGGCCACAACTTATGGTTATTGTACTTAGTTATATATCGAT
>JAHIZQ010000199.1 GCA_018814505.1 Candidatus Omnitrophota bacterium | reverse complement strand
CTAAATAGGACATTCTTATTTTGGTAGAATAGGACATTATCACTTTGGTGTTACAATAGGTTTTTCTGGCTATTTTACTTTTAACCCGTGCACCACACAGGGGTGCACGGCACCGCCGTGTTCCCGGACAGGCACAGGGGCCTGTCCCTACAATACGCACAGGGCTTGTGCAAGATCAGCTGGATGACTTGTTGTTATCCAGATATCAAAAACCGGTGCTTCAGACACACAAAACTTGACAGTCTCTATACAGTTTCTACGGCTCAGCCAGTGCACCCTAAAATCACAGATTTTACCACAATAGGTACCATTATCGGTTTTTGGCTGGAATAAAAATGAATTGATTTTGATTAATTATACAGCTTTAGCATTATTAATAATTTCCATAATTTTGCCATAAATCCCGGTATAGATGTCCCAAGAATTTGCCCAGGAATTTTTTATAAACCCAACAAATGAAAGATCGGCAAAAACCGGACAAAATACGGCCATAACAACTATCAAGTTTCCGATAAAAATCAAAACAAATGAAAAAATAATTCCGCTTTTCCCTACATCTGATTGCCTCAATTTTAAAGCTTCTGCTGTCATCGCAAAATGAAATGCTAAAGTAATCCCTACTACAAATACAAAAATCGCCGACATGAATGGGATTTGCACGCCTGCGGCTTTTAGAATAAAAAATGCTGGGCCAATAAGCAATGTATAGAGCGGCACAAAATAGGGGCTAAGTTCTATGAAAAAATTAGTCTTAGACGTAACAACGCTTCCGCCCCGCGGAGTTACATTAAAAGAAACAACACTACCGCCAGAAAGCCACGTCGCTAAAACATGTACAAATTCATGTCCCAACACATATAAATAAACCGGACGCGCGACAAACACATGAAAAAGAAGATAAATAAGCACTCCTCTTTCAAAAAGATGAAACATGTTGCTGGCAAAACCAATATCAAGAATCAACGCATAAAAAGATAGCGCCGTCCCCACAGCGACGGGTAAAAGTAAAATGCCTAATAAAGTTTTTAAGAAACGCATAATCATATAAGTTTTTTGTATTAAACCATACCCGGTTCAATTTTATCAGACCCAAAATAGGATCTCAGAACTTTGGGAACAGTGATCGATCCATCCTTATTTTGATAAATCTCCATAATCGCTATGACTAATCGGGCAAGCGCTACTCCTGATCCGTTTAAGGTATGCACATATCGCGGTTTTTTAGTTTTATCTTTCGGCTGATACTTAATATTGGCTCTACGAGCCTGAAAATCAGTAAATACCGAACAACTCGAGACTTCAAGCCACCTATTGCTTCCGGGTGCCCATAATTCAATGTCATAACACTTATGCGCGGCAAAACTTATATCGGCCGAACAGAGTTCAAGCACACGATACGGAAGATTCAGTTTTTTTAGAATATCTTCCGCGTCGCCCAGCAAATCTTCAAGCGCTTGCATGGACTCTTCCGGATGGGTAAACTTTACCATTTCAACTTTATCGAACTGATGCACCCTGATTAGCCCCCGCGTATCTTTGCCGTAAGAGCCCGCCTCTTTCCTAAAACAAGCTGTATACGCGGTATACAAAATTGGCAGATCTTCTTCACGCAACACTTCATCCGCGTGAAAGTTAGTCACCGGAACTTCCGCGGTTGGAATCAGAAAAAGATCTTCCTGGTCCAGTTTATACATATCTTCTTCAAGTTTTGGAAGTTGCCCTGTTCCTCTCATGCTTTTTCGGTTTACCAAAAAAGGCGGAAACATTTCTTTATATCCGTGTTCTTTAACATGAATATCCAGCATAAAACTTATAAGCGCTCTTTCAAACCTGGCACCGGCGCCAAGATATAAAGGAAACCCGGAACCCGTTATTTTAGCCGCACGCTCAAAATCAAGAATATTGTTTATTTTGCCAAGTTCCACATGATCTCGCGGAGTAAATTTTATTTCCGGGATTTTACCCCACTCTCTTACTTTCAGATTGTCTTTTTCACAAGTTCCAATGGGCACACTTTCATGCAGAACGTTTGGTATCATTTCAAGAACTTTGCAGTATTTTTCTTCTACACTTTTAAGCTTAATATCCAACTCGCTTATTTTTCGAGAAATTTCTGAAACTTCGGTTTTCGCGGCTGTTACATCTTTTTTTTCT
>JAHIZQ010000198.1 GCA_018814505.1 Candidatus Omnitrophota bacterium | reverse complement strand
GCCTTCTTTTGTCAAGCCTAACTTTTCTCGCGCTGTCTTTTCTATATACTCTTTATCTTCTTCAAGCAAGATTATTTCCTGTTTTAAATTTCCATTACCCTGCTTCAATCCGTAAATTTCCTGTTTTAATTTTTTATTTTCGGCCTTTAAAGCCGTTAATTTCAGGTATCCAGGGGCAAAAATAATCACCGCCATGATAACTGCCGCCGAAAATAATAATGTTTTTTTTAACCTTTTTACATCCATTTCATTTTCGCGTATACCGCGGAACTGCCTAATTCCTCTTCTATACGCAACAATTCATTATATTTCGCGACTCTATCAGATCTACAAATAGAACCGGTTTTTATCTGACCGCAATTTGTGGCTACGGCTAAATGGGCAATGGTAACATCCTCGGTCTCTCCCGAACGATGAGACATAACGGAAGTATAGCCGGCAGCTTTCGCCATTTCTATGGCCTCGAGGGTTTCAGAAAGAGTTCCTATTTGGTTAACTTTTATAAGTATCGAATTGGCTATTTTCTTTTTTATGCCTTCGGCAAGGCGGAGGGTATTGGTTACAAATAAATCATCCCCCACAAGCTGAATTTTATTTCCCAGATTATCCGTCAAAACCTTCCATCCGTCCCAGTCATTTTCATCCAAACCGTCTTCAATAGAAACTATAGGGTACTTTTCCACCCACTGTTTATATAAAGCAATCAATTGCTGAGCGTTCATTTTAGGTTCGACCTCTGCTTCCAAAACGTAATTCCCATCTTTATAAAATGAAGAAGACGCAGCATCCAGAGCTATAAATACTTCTTTGCCCGGTTTATAACCGGCTTTTTCTATGGCTTCAAGAATCGAAATCAAAGCCTCTTCATTAGATTTTAAATCCGGCGCGAAACCACCTTCGTCGCCTACCGCGGTATTCAATCCTTTAGCTTTTAAAATTCCTTTTAAGGAATGAAAAATCTCAGAACCCGCCTGTAACGCGCGGGAAAAAGAATTGAATCCGGCCGGCATTATCATGAATTCCTGAATATCAACGTTGTTATCAGCATGCTGTCCACCGTTTAATATATTCATCATGGGAACCGGAAGCGTTTTTCCCGACCCATTACTTAAATATTTATATAACGGCTGTTTCGTAAACGCCGCCGCCGCTTTAGCCGAAGCAAGAGAAACTCCCAAAAGGGCATTCGCGCCTAACTTGGACTTATTCGGTGTTCCATCTAAATCAATCAAAAATTTATCAAGCTCTTTCTGTGAAAGAGCATTTTTACCTTTTATCTTAGGCGCGATTATTTCATTAACGTTCTTAACCGCTGTCAATACGCCTTTTCCTTTATACCGGCCCGAGTCTTTATCTCTTAATTCAAGCGCCTCGTGTTCACCCGTAGAAGCCCCCGAAGGAACTGCCGCCCTGCCTAAAAAATCTCCATCTACCACGACATCCACTTCAATCGTCGGGTTTCCTCTCGAATCCACAATCTCTCTTGCTTTTACTGAATTAATTTTCGCTTCCATATTATCGTCCGCCTTTCTTCCAATTTACTATCGCAAGTATTACAGTATATAAACTTTTATTCTTAAAGTCAAGGCTTTCCACAACAATCTAACTATCTATAAACCCCGATAGAGAACTTCATTCTCTAACGGAGTAAAAATTTTAGCGCTAAAACATGCCTTCTTTAAAACATTAAAATCGTTGCGTCACCCGCAAAATTCGTTGGCGCTGTTAACAATCATTGTTTTTTAAAATGCACGAAAAGACGTCCCCAGTTTTTGCTGTCTTTTTCTATACGGTGATAGAGGGCGCGTATATGTTTTTGCTCCAAAAAGCGCAAGACATGTTTTTTAAGCTGTCCGCTTCCCTTGCCCGGTATAATCTCGACCAGCTTAATGCCCTTTTCAACTGCCTCATTAATTGCCCTGTTCAGTTCGGCATCTATGGATTTTCCTTTGTTGAAAATATCATGGAGATCTATTTTTATTTTAGCCATAAATCACACGTTTTTTGGTTTTTGCCAAAACTTTCTTTTTAATATTCATCATCGCCAAAGCGCCTATAATAAACAAAATCCACGTCTCCGGTTCAGGGACAATCGCTCCTCCGCTAAGAGTAAGACAGGTTACAGCCTGCATTGCCAGACCATCATAAAAATCACCCCACAACATACTTTGCGCGCCTTCGTAGGCACTGACGTTCCATGTGTCATGAAGATATATTGTCTGTGTCGTATCATCATAACCGAAGCTAAACACAGAATGTCCTTCGAGATGAACTACCACAGGCCTGCCGAAGTCTATTTCATTTTTATACTCATCAAATGTAAAACCACCCTCCCCGTCAAAACGATTATCCGTATATTGATTAAAAAGACTTCCTTCCTCCCAACCATAACCACAATAATTTAAGTATTCACCTATTCCATACATACCAGACATATTTTCTATTCCTTCCAACACCGCCATTTCTGCCGTAAGCTTACTGCCGTCATCGCTATTCCAGATCCTCGTGCATCCATCAGAATTGCCTACAGGAGAACCATCTTTCTTATACCCTAAAAAATCCTGACTGGTTCCCATAAAATCGGCCAAACAATTGAATTCATGAGAAAGCTGAGGTGGTAAATTAGATCTCCATGGATCAGAATCGTTAGATCCCATCGCAACCCAAAAATCATCCACATGGCCTTCGCTGGCCACTATATTCCTGACCGGGTCTTCGGAACTTTCTATCGAATAATTACTCAAATAAGCGCTTATCCCTGGAACAAGATTGTTATAACTAAGACCTCCGTAGCCGTTTATATCATAATATCCCATCAGCATGCCTGCGGCGGTAGGAGTACATCCATACCACCACTGGTAATCAGGGGCGTTATCTAATATTTGTTCAGACCCCATCATCATCACTTCTAACTCTCCGGTCCCTATCGGCAACGCCAAAGCATTACTAATTAATATCAGAAAAAAAACTGCCGGAACGGAAAAAAACATAATTTGTTTTTTAAATGGCTTGCCAGCTCTCATTTTCAACATCCTCTATTTTTGCCCAACCCTTTCGCCGGAAACAAAAAAAAGACAATCTTCTTAT
>JAHIZQ010000197.1 GCA_018814505.1 Candidatus Omnitrophota bacterium | reverse complement strand
TGATTTTGAAAACAGACTACGAACCGCAACCTTAACTGCGAACGAACCCTTCCTGTTCTATACAAACACAGGCAAAGAGAATTACACGGGCGTGATGTCGTGGAGCCTAAAAGGATTCATAGCAGATAAAAAAACAGTTTCTGTTGTTTGATTCGGGTCTTTTATATATTCTGACAACGCTTTGTTCAAATCGTTTAATAAAAGGGCTGTTCTTAAAGCTCTTGCTGTATTTTGGCCAAATTGTGTATCAGGTGTTTCTTTTAAATTTTTTTGTAATTTTCCTACTACGTCAGACTGTCGATCCCCTAAACGCCTCAATTCGATAAGAAATGTCGTATAGCGAGCAGGAAGGTTTTTCTTTAGTTTTTCAACATTGGCTTTACCAAAAAGAGTTTCAGCGATTTTTCCAATGTCTTGAGTTATTTTTGTTAAATCCGGCACTGGAACGTGAGTAAATGCAGGTGTTGGAAGTGGCACTCGCGGCGCAGGCGTTATTTTCTTAACCGGCGGCGGTCCAGTCGCTTTGCCTGGTGTTATAACTGGTTTAGCCGGAACTTTGCCCATTTGTAAAGGTTTTAATTTCTGCGGCGCTACACTTGGAGTTGGTACATGTGACGCAGTTGGCGCTGGAGTCTTTTTTACGGCAGGTGCAGGAGCAAGTTTTTTTTCTTTACCCGCACTCATTTCTTCTCTCGCTTTTTTGTAATCCTCAAAATCAATCTTGTATTCAGGATTTGCTTTATCATCAAACCACATCCAGACTTCCTCAGCACCTGATTCCCTTGTAGCCGCCATTACTTCACGTATAATACTTCTATCACCTATATTCGGCTGAGCCTCTCCAACGACAACTTTAACTTTTACACCATCTGGGAGATTAAATCTTCCTACATTTTTTCTTAATTCACTAAACATCGCTTTTCCTGTCGGTTTCTCGTGAAAATCATAATACCAGTGAATTTGAAAAATATCCCCATCTTCCAACATACTTATTAAAAAGCCTGCTTTACCTAACTCTCCCGCCGCCATACTAACTGGCTTGTCTAGTGACCTTATAACAGTGTTTCCTGCCTTCACAAACCCCTGCACGCTACCTGTTGACGCTTCCGATTGATCCGGTTCATTCATAACTTCTATCGCTGAAACATATTTGTCCCAATCTGCCCCTAATTTTGCTTTTGCCGCGGTTAAAAGTTGGCGATCAAGTTCTATTAATTTTTTTGCCTTTTCAGGATCTTCCAAAACATCTTTATGGGCTTCTGCTAAGTCATAATTATGCAAAACAAGAATTAACCTAGTTTCTGTCTCCTTCCCTATTTTTATCAAATTAACTAAGTCTTCCACTGCTTGCTCGAAATCTTTAAACCTTATGGGCATACCGTCCGCGGCATATTTAATGCCACTTGTATTTTTTGAACCTATTGTTAACCATACCCGCGCTACATCAACCGACATTCTCTTAAACTTCTCAAGAATACGATCATAATACACGCTAACTCCAGTTCCTGAAACTCCTATTGTTTTTTCATACAACCACAAATAAAAACTTGCTCCTGATTTCTCAGCAAATTTCTGTTCACTCACCGAAGTAACTTCCTTCGCTTTGTCCCTGTAAACATTTACCGACTTCGTGGTTACTATCTGCTTGGTCACAGGAACAATTTGCACATCTTTTACTTCTACCAATCCTTTAAAAGTATCTGATGTAGACGAATTTATCGCGAATTTAACACCTATTCTCCTTAAGTTTGACGGGTCAAACCCCGGGTCTGTTAAATTTTGTGGATCCTCATCCCTGGTTGTAGGCATATATTCTATTGTTATCCATTGACCAGATTGCTTAATATTCTTCCATTTCCCATATTGATTTTTCCAGTTCACATCTTTGGAAAATATCTGAACACCATTCATCTGACTGGCGGCTAATCCTGTCGGCGCTCTAAATGTAAGAACTATCTTCATTCTGTCTTTGCCAACAAAATTCATCAAATACGGTAAATCGATATATGCTTCACCTTTTTCTCTATTAGGATTTTTACCTTCTAGGTTTGCAGTTAATTTTGCTACCTTTTCAATCCCGTCATAGTCTGCACGCACAATGCCCCGGCTATCAACATACTTTTCAGCGTTCACTAAACGGTTTGTTAAATCCAAACCAGCTTGTGGAATCATTGCACCTTCACTTGCTTTTAAAACCAAATCCATACACCAGGTTATGATCCTGAAAAACTGTGCTACAATCCCGCGGAATCCGCCTGGCATAACTGCGGGCGCTGTTAACTGACTTGCTTTTATAAAACAACCTGTTTTCGCGTCAGAACTGTCTTTTTTGCCGGCAGGCGTTTCTGCGTCTTCCTCTTCCACTATTTCTTCCGGTTCAAGAATAGTTTCCGGCATTTCTATCTCGCCTGACAAAATTCCGTTTATTGTGTTTTCATAAACTTGAGGATCAACCGTATAATTCGGCGAATCTGTGTTATCAAACCATAAATGCGCGCCGCTTGCACTGCTTGCCCATGCAGAGGGAAGTACATCTCCTACAATTGATGTTGTGCCGACATTCGGCTGAACTTCGCCATAAATAACACTTACGCCTTCCGGCACGTCAAGCCTTCCTATATTTAGTCTCAAATCGCTAAGGAGTTGTTCTTTGTTATTGTTATACGCGTGCAGTTGAAAAATGTCTCCTGGTTTAAGCATAGACTCAAGAAGCCAAAATTCAAGGTTTTC
>JAHIZQ010000196.1 GCA_018814505.1 Candidatus Omnitrophota bacterium | reverse complement strand
CAAAAATTTTTTTAACATTCATTCCAATAAGAATTTTTTTTACAAAGTCTTCTGGGGATAATGACGCTATAAAATCCGTAAACCGTATAATAACAACCGCGTCTAATCCCATTTTTTTTAGAATCAACAACCGATGTTCCAATGACATAATCCTCAGGGGACGTTTCTCCGGATGTAAAATACTTCTGGGATGAGGCTCAAAAGTTATAACAATTTTATCCCTGCCGGGTTCGTCTAAATTTAACACTTTTTTTATAACTCGTTTATGCCCCAAGTGAATTCCGTCAAATATACCTATGGCCGCGATTGGATCCTTAATTTTTTTTTGCAAATTTTTATACCCGTACAACACTTTCATAAAAAGTCTCCTTGCTCATAGTTAAAAGATTTGCGGTTTTTACTGAATCCCTTAATAGAAAACATCCTGACCTTGTACGTCGAAGTTCCGTCAAATGCGCCCCGCATCCCAATTCTTCACCGATATCGTCTGCGATTTGCCGAACATAAGTGCCCTTACTGCATTCCACTCGAAACGCAACTAACGGTATGTCTATCTTTGTTATTTCAATTTGTTTAACAAAAATTTTGCGTGCGGGGCGATTGACTTCTATCCCTTTACGCGCAAGCTTATACAATTTTTTACCATTTATTTTTTTCGCCGAAACCATGGGGGGAACCTGCTCTATCTCTCCCATGAATTTAAGTACTGCCGCCTTAATCTCTTGCTGTGTTACATTCACATCCCGAACATCAATAATTTTCCCGTCACAATCAGCACTATCGGTTTTTTCTCCTAGTTTTATCTGTGCCTCGTATTCTTTGTCCTCATTCAGAAACTGATTTGAAAGTTTTGTGGCTTTCCCTAAAAGAATTACTAAAACTCCCGTGGCGTTTGGGTCAAGCGTTCCGGCATGGCCGACTTTTTTTATGTCGAATTTTTTTCTTATTTTTGACACGACATCATGGCTGGTCATACCTTTTTCTTTATCAACAACTATTATTCCATCACAATCGGCGTTCATAATTCCAATACCTTTATTGATTCTTCTAAAATTTTCTCACGTGCCTCGTCTAACACACAATTCAAAATACAGCCTGACGCCTGCTGATGTCCACCCCCGCCAAACTTTGACGCTAGTATATTTACGTCAACTTTTCCTTTCGACCTGAAACTCACATTTATTTTTTCCGGCACACTGTTTTCTTTTAAAAACGCCGCTATTTCAACGCCTTTTAACGAACGCGGGAAATTAATAAATTCATCAGTCGAAATTTCTTCAACTCCTTCTTCCTCATACATTTTTCGCGTAAGGACCATAAACGCTATCCGCCCGTCTGCTTCTAATGTAATTCCGGAAAGAGCTTTCCCTAGAAGTCGTATATCTGAAATTGATTTATTTTCAAAAATTTTACCATGCATTTCTTTGGGATTCACACCCGCAGAAATCAATTCCCCTGTAACTTTATGCGTTTCATTCGAAGTATTGTTATAGTTAAACATTCCCGTATCAGTGACTATTGCCGTGTAAATTGCCTCGATTACTTCTTTGTTAAAACTTATTTTCATTTCCTTAAATAGGTAAAAAACCATTTCTCCTACCGAACTAACACCCGATTCAACCCAATTCACATCTCCAAAAAATTCATTGCTTACATGATGGTCAATGTTAATGATTGTTTCGCAGTCTAAAATATTTTTTGAAACACTGCCGGCTCGTTCTTTTACAGGACAATCTAAAATCACAATTGTTTTCGGGACAAAATCTTCCGGAATTTCATTGAGAATAACTTCAGCACCCGCAAGAAATTTCAGATTATCCGGCACACGATCATGATTAACAATATAAACCTCTTTATTCAGGCTTTTCAGTAAATAATAAACCGCTATTTGACTACCGATCGAATCGCCTTCGGGGTTAACATGTGCCGTTATTAAAAATTTATCGTTATTTCTCAATGCTTCAATTGTTTGATTTATGCTCTCTCTATCCATCTCTATCCTTCCTCTTCACTCGTTTTATTTTTCTGACGTTCTTTTTCAAGTATTTCAAAAATCTCATCGACCGCCAAATGCTCCTTTTTTTATCCTATATCTTCACGAAATGATAATTTGGGAATAAATTTTATAGACATTCTTTTTGCCAATTCGCCTCTCACAAAATCAGCCGCGCTTTTTAGGCCTTTCAAAACTTCGTGTTTATCCGCCATTTCGTCAAGCGTTACATAAAACACTTTCGCCAGGCGGAGATCTTTGCTTACCTCAACACGCGTAACTGTAACATACCCGATTCTCGGATCACTAATTTCTTCCTGTAAAATAAAAGAAACATGTCGCTTTATTGTCTCTGAAACCTTATTCATTCGACCACTCATACCATTTTACTCCTATATACTACACAGTTGTTGTCCGGCAAAAATCTCCATTAATAACAGGTACGGGACAAACCTGTATCCTTACTGGTTATTATTTTTTATCGCGCCGGGTAATTCTTTTTAAAAAGTCCAATTCATCTTTTTTTGAAATAATCCGCCCGTCAATTTTTTCAAATAAAATCTGTCGTAATATTTTTTTGTAACGCGGACCTGGAAGCAAACCTTCCTGCTTTATATCATGTCCTTTTATCTTTAACTTCACGCCTTGATACTCAGCAAGATAACGCTTAATACGCCTCACCGCGGATTTCTTTCCAAGCTCTGCCATAAAACAAATTAAAGCTTCATTTGAAATGGATTCCAATAAACTATAAATTTCACTAGGTCTCTGTTTTCTTTTGGATGAAATCTCTTTTTTAATTTTGTCGGCGGTAGACTTATACTGCCTGATTTTTATGCTGTCGCTACGAGTAAAAACAAATTTCCGTAAAACCTCATCCGTTTGTTTTGTATTAAGATTGTCCAGCATAACCATAAAATTCATCAACCAGGCGCTAAGCAAACTTCTTTCCGGCTGAAGGTCATTATACCATTTTACATATTTTCGCAAATTGTCAAATGTCTTTCTTATTGTACCATTAAGTACAAGCCCGGAATGTATAAAACGTAGTTCGTGCAACTTTCTCATCCGAAAAAGAGATCTTTCTGGCTTGTCCTCTTTCAAAATCAGTATAAGTTCATCCCTTATCCTTTGGTTTTCAGTGCGCTGAAACATTTCCTGTTTTACCGCGTGCACTATAAGATATTCCGTATGTTTTTCAATTGAAAATTTAAACCGCTGTTCAAACCTTACCGCCCTAAAAATCCGGGTTGGATCGTCTATAAAACTTTTATCATGCAAAACCCGTATAATCCCTTTTTTTAAGTCGTCCATACCATTAAAAAAATCTATAAATACGCCGAATTTCTTTTTGTTGATGTTAATCGCCATGGCGTTTATCGTAAAATCCCGGCGGTACAAATCATCTTTTAATAAAGAACTAAACTCAACCGTCGGCAATGCCGCTGGTTTTTCATATTTTTCTTTACGCGCTGAGGCAATATCAATTTTAAACTTCTTGTCAACATTCATCGCAGGCCCTAGCCAGGCCGGCCAATCCTTAACGATAGTAGCGGTTCCAAACTTTTTATGAACCACTACCCGCCCTTTTATTTTATCTGCAAACATTTTAGCAAAATTTATCGCGTCCCCGTCTATTACAATATCCAGGTCATAGTTTTTTTCTCCAAGCAAAAGGTCTCGGACTAGGCCACCGACAAGAAAAATATTAACACCAATCTTATCAGCCTGCGCACCAAGCGCTTTTATTAACTGCATAAGTTTTCCGGGAAAGAGTTTCTTCATCTCATCCAAATAGTTCGTTTTAGATATACCTTCTGATGAAACAACCGGGAATAAGGCACTATGAACTTTTTTTAAGACATCTGTTCTTGAAACTACTCCCACCAGTTTATTCTTCTTTACTACTGCAATTAAACCCGCGGCCGACCCTTTACTCTTTAAAATCTGCTGTAATTCATATAAAGGCGTTTCCGGCGAAA
Source organism: Candidatus Omnitrophota bacterium (assembly GCA_018814505.1). GTDB lineage: Bacteria > Omnitrophota > Gorgyraeia > Tantalellales > Tantalellaceae > JBDRNE01. Next base: position 2,202 of record JAHIZQ010000196.1, on the reverse strand, counting down.
CAATATTTATTACGGTTGACATGTATCCCTTTATTCGGGAATGTCCCATTCCCTGTTTTATCGCTTTTTTCAAGTTTTCTAAAACTACAATCCCGACAAGCTGTGACTCTTCGTTGAAAACCGGCATTCCTGGATATTTATAACTTTTTAATTTTGCCAAAACATCTTTCACTCGTTCTTCCTGAGAAACGGTTGTCACCGGAAAACTCATAATGTCACCAGCATATACATGCGGATGCACTATTTTTTCAAGAATGGCAATAATATCGGCCACAATCTGTTCCGGGTTTTTGCCCTCAATTCTCGCGCTTGCCGCGCCTGCATGGCCTCCCCCACCAAACCAGCCGAACAATTTATTAACATCAACAGCTTCCGTACGACTTCGGCCAAGCAGTTTGACTTTGTTGCCCTGTACAAACAAAACAAAGAGTACCGAATAATTCTCGACGTCCTGCAGTTTATGTACAACCGACCCCATCTCCCCATCAAAATGTGTTGCATCAACACTCGCAAAAGCAACATCGACACCATTTATATTTACTGCTTCTATTGATCCTAACAGTCCTATTAAAGCAGATAATTCATCCTGCGAAAGCTCCCTGTTCAGATATGAAGAGACAACTTTCAGGTTCGCTTTCCGCTCCAAAAGTTTGCCCACCATATCAACATCCAATTTTGTCGTCGCTGAATACGAAAGAAATCCAGTTTCTTCATATATGCCAAGAAGCATTAGAGTGGCTTCAAGCGGAGTTAATTGTAATTTTCGTTTTTTTAACAAAATTTCAAGAATAATCGAAACAGTAGCGCCTACTTCTTTAAAAACATCCTTATCAGCTTGTATATCAAACCGTGTGCGGGGATGATGATCATATATATGCACTTTTAAATTTTTTTTCTTTAAACGTCCTGCCGCGTCACCAATTCGAGATTTATGACGGTTATCCACAATTATTAGCCGCGTTACATCATCCATTCGACAGGTTTTTTCAGATTCAATTGTTATTTTATCTTTGATTAGTGCCAAAAAATCGCGGACAGCCTTTTCCTGCGACCCTGGAAGCAAAAGCCGCGCTTTTGGATAAAGCTTACTCGCGGCAACCAATGAACTTAATGCGTCAAAATCAGCATTTTTATGCGTTACAATCAAATCCATGTTTCTCCCATGTATATCGTACATCGCATATCGTATGCCGTATTAGAAACGTATACCAATAGACTATTGCGCAACATACGATATACGATGTACTATAAACGAATAACCATCATGCCCTTGGATGAAATTCTTTGTGTATTTTTCGTAATTTTTCTTTATTTACGTGCGTATAAATCTGCGTTGTGGAAATATCCGCGTGACCTAACATTTCCTGCAAACCTCTTAAGTCTGCGCCACCTTCCAAAAGATGTGTCGCGAAAGAATGCCTAAGCGTATGCGGCGTTATAATTTTTGTAATACCGGCCAACCGTGCGTATTTTTGTATTATTTTCCATAAACTTTGACGCGATATTTTTTTACCTAACCTTGATAAAAAAATATGCCTATCCCCGCTTTTCGCGTACAATTTGGGTCTAACACCCAGCAAATACTTTTTAATGGCGCTTTCCGCCATCTTTCCAAAAGGCACTATCCTTTCTTTGCCACCTTTACCATAACATTTAACAAAAAGCGCATCCATATTTACATGCGGCACTTCAAGCCCATTTACTTCCGAAACCCTGAGCCCTGTCGCGTACATAAGTTCAAGTATAGCGATGTCTCGCATCCCTAAAAGCTTTTTTTCATCAGGCGCTCCCAATAAACGCTCAACTTCTTCAATGCTCAAAACTTCCGGAATATTTTTCCAGGTTTTGGGAGTTTCTATACTGCCGGCAATATTTTCTTTGACTATTTGCTCTTCGACCAAAAACCGCCAAAAAGTTTTTAACGCCGCGAGATTTCTCGCAATAGTCGTGGTGGAAAGACCAATGTCTTTAAGACGCATAAGAAATTCTACAATATCATCACGATTAATTTTAGAAATATTTTTTTTTACATCATGAATATACTCATCAAACTTTTTTAAGTCATGTTGATACGACAAAATAGTGTTTTCGCTGATACCCCGTTCGACCTCCAAAAAAAATAAAAACTCTTCAATGTGTTTCTTCATTATAAAGTAGGGTACAATAACATCTGTATCTTTTCAAAAATATCAATAAAATTTT
>JAHIZQ010000195.1 GCA_018814505.1 Candidatus Omnitrophota bacterium | reverse complement strand
TGAAATAGGTGAGGCAACTTTTTTCAAGCAAAAAGAAAAGCGGCAAAATTAGGGCTACAAAAAGTTAACGCGGCTTGTAAAACTGTTCGAAAAACAAATAATTACGGTCAATGTTAACTTATTAAAACCTGGGAATCGTTGTTAGGAATTTCCTTTTTACTACAAAAAAAGTGAATTAATAACTCTTTTTTAAAGCCCATTCTTGCGATCTGTAAGTTTCACTAAAAAGCTCGGGCAAGGAGTATGTAGGGGGCGCGCTTGTCTCGGCCCGTTATCAAAATGCAAATTGCCTTGAAGTTGTTAATGGGGTATACTAAATCGATATTATTCAACCGTATATAAACCGTATTTAGATGTAAAAAAATATGTATTATCTCATTGGTCTTAATATCCTAACATTCATTGTTCTGCTATATGTTCTCGGCAGGTGTTTTGAATATCAATACATCCGAAAAACCTTCCATCGTTTTATGAACCACATTAATATAGGGTATTACAGGTATAGATCCCGGGATGGGGTTATTTTATCTATGAACAAAGGATTTATCAAGATTCTTGATTTGGAATTAAGAGAATCGGATTTGATAGGTCGATCCTTAAATGAATTATTAATTTACGTCGAAGGAGAAGAGAGCATAAGAAAACGCTTAAGCGGCGCGCGTGAATTGAGGAACTACGAATATCACTTTAAGACATTAAAGGGCGCGGATAAATATGTGCTACATAACTCGTATATTGAAAGAGACCATGTTGCCGGTGAAGAGGTGGTTGAAGCCTTAGTTCAGGACATAACGGAAGAAAAGCTTGCTTATGAAAAAATGAGGGAATCCCAAGAACGGTATGAAAAGCTTTTTAAAAATTCCGGAGATATAGTTATTATTTGCGGAATGAAGGATTTTAAAATAGAGGAAATCAATCCGGTTATGCAGGTTATTACGGGGTTTACGGAAAAGGACATAATCGGTACGCATTTGGAAAACATAATTTCACCCACGGACAAAAAAGAACTCAAGACAATAAGGGAAGATATATTGTTCAAAGGCGGCGCGCGTTTAGAAACAAGTTTTATTTGTAAAAATAACGGGCAGAAAGATGTAATAATAACTTTTAGCGCGGTAAAGCTTAAAGATGACGAGGTTGTGTTAGCCGTTGCCAAGGACGTATCCGATTTTGTTAAAGATAAAGCCGAACAAAAAATCCGAAAAAAAGAATTGGAAAATTTCTGGAAGGCCTCCATTGAACGCGAAGAAAGAATTAAAGATTTAAGGATTGAGGTTGAAAAACTAAAAAAAGCTCAGAAGCAATAAGGTAACAATATGAAACGGGATACCGTGCAAACAGCTGAAAAAGATTTTTACAAAGAGGATATGGTTTATCAAGCCAAACTTCTTTGCGCTTCTTTTAGAGTGCGTATAATCATTCTGTTGATTGGCGTGGGGTATGTTGCTATAGCAAAATTTGTTTTAGATGTTAATGTTCTCCCTCAAGTGTTTACAGTACTATTAATGTGGGCAACTACTTGCGCGGCATATCTAATTATATTAAAAAAATTTTTTTTAAAACGCGTAAGGAAATAGATAATTTCCATTTTAGTTATTATTTTTTAACCGTGGCGTACGCGACTTTTGCGTCACATTATTTAGGTGGCGCGGAAGGAACGGCGTTTTTTGTTTATGTGTTTGATCTGGTTTATGCAAATGTACTTTTAAGTAGAGCGCGGGGAGTTTTTGTTTCCATGCTTATAGCCATGTCTTATTTTTCTCTAGTGCTACTGGAGTACAAACATATTATCTCGCACGAACGTTTATTCTGTCCCGATATTGCCGTGTATGATAATTTTCAATATTTCGTTACAGTAAACATAATAGTTATTGGGGCTTTGTTCTTTTTTATAACATACAGCACGGGTATTTTCTGTAAAATGAAAGAAGACAGGGAAAAGAATCTGATTGACGCTAAAAATAGGTCTATTACCAAAACCGGTCAGTTAGAACAGATTGCGAAAGCGCTCAGGAAAAAGATAGCGGAAAATGTGTATTTAAAACGCGCGACAATGGGTTATATCGAGAAAAAAGAATTTGAAATTGTAAGAACTAAAAAAGACATGGAAGAACAGATTGGGAAACTGCGAAAAACACAAAACACGATGTTTCTAATGATACAAGATTTGAATGATATGCGCGCTCAACTCAAAGACGCGCATGATAACCTGGGGAAAAAGGTACAGGAACGAACGGATGAGCTGTTGACAATAAACCGCAAACTACATAAAAGTGAGCATACGGCGTTTTTGGGGAAACTAGCGAGCAGTGTAACCCATGAATTAAGAAATCCATTAGCAGTTTTAAAAAACGCGGCATATTTTTTGGACAAAATGTTTAAAAGTAAAAAAATGGATAAAATAAAAGTTCCGAAGTACATAGATATTATACAAAAACAAATTTCTCTTATTGATTCCATCGTAGATGATATTATGGGGTTCGCGAAAACCAAAACGCCCGTATGTAACCCACATATGATAATGTCCTGTTTGACACAAATAGAAATGTCCTAATAACAACTGCTATAATCTTCCTTTCAGAAGGAGGATATTATGGTAGGAAAGGACATGATGACAATGA
>JAHIZQ010000194.1 GCA_018814505.1 Candidatus Omnitrophota bacterium | reverse complement strand
CTTCCAAAAATCAAAAAGACTCCTATTATTGAAAAAATAAAATTTTCATATCCAATAGAATATTTATACAAGCAATTTGCTAAAAATCCAAATACAGCTTTTTTACAAAGTTCCTTAAAAAGCGATTCGGGAAGATATTCTTTTATTGGTATTGAACCATTTATTACATTAACTTCAAAAAATTTCAGGACTAATCTAAACATTAAAAATCATAAAATAACTCTAAAACTTCCGGCATTTGACTGTTTAGAATCAATTTTAGACCTCTATCAATTGTCTTGCCCTAAAAACCTTCCTTTTGCCGGAGGCGGAATTGGATATTTTTCATATGATCTTAAAAACTCCATTGAAAAGCTTCAAAAAAAAGCAAAGAATGATTTAAACCTCCCTGAAATGTATTTTGTATTTTACCAAGCGCTTATTACCCAGGATAACCTTACGCCTGGAGAATTATACATAAGCGTATTAGACCCGACATCTCCTGAACTTAAATCAGCAGTAACCGTTATGAACGCCATAAAAAACACTATAAGTTCATGTCTGAAAAAACCATTATTTTGTGAAAAAAACGTAAAACCCGCTGAAAAATTTACACTAAAATCAAATTTTTCTAAAAAAAATTATATTCGTATACTGGAAAAAGCAATTAACTATATCTATGCCGGTGACATTTACCAAGTCTGCCTCGCGCAAAGGTTTCAAACAAAGTCACTATTAACACCTTTCGCGTTATACCAAAAGTTAAATAAAATAAATCCGTCGCCTTTCAGCGCGTTTTTAAACTTTAACCCCTGCAAAATCATTTCTTCATCCCCTGAACTTTTCCTTAAAATTAACCAGGGTATGATTGAAACAAGGCCCATGAAAGGTACCCGGCCACGCGGTAAAAATAAAAATGAAGATAAATTCTATAAAACTGACTTACAAATGAACGATAAAGAAACCGCAGAATTATCGATGATTGTGGATTTACTCAGAAATGATCTCGGGAAAATTAGCGTTCCCGGGTCAGTTAAGGTTACAGAACACAGAAGAATTGAAACTTATCCAACGGTTTTTCAGACAATATCTATAATAAGAGGAAAAATTGCTAAAGAAATCAGCCTTATTGACGCAATAAAAGCCGCTTTCCCGGGCGGCTCTATCTCCGGTTGCCCTAAAATACGAGCTATGGAAATCATCGAAGAACTGGAACCAATAGAACGCGGCGTTTATACCGGCGCCATAGGATACATAAGTTTTCACGACACAATGGCACTTAATATAGCTATTAGAACAATGATAATGCAAAACAAAAATGTTTATTTCCATGCCGGAGGAGGCATCACCGCGGATTCTGACCCGGAAAAAGAATATGAAGAAACCCTGATTAAGACCCATGCACTGGTTAAAAGCTTACAATAAATTCCCATTTCTTTTTTACCAATTGCTGTTTAATTTACGCGCGTAAGTTTTTACTAATCTTACATCTTTCCATTCAGATTGATTAAAATCCGGAAACACGCTATTATTCTGCAAAAGAGGTTCTTCTAACGCCTCGGTAAATTTTTCAGCTAACCGTGCACCAGGAATAGGCGAAAATTCGCTTAGAGAAACTTTCCCGCCTAAAAAATGAACAAAATCAATACTTTCTTTTACGTTTTCAAGACTACTTCCCGGAGCGCCAAGCAAAAGATAAACTGTATATTCACCGTCCTTATACCCGGCCTGCTTTAAGAAAAAAACAGCCCGCTTCAATTCTTCTTTAGTAACCTTATCATGCCAAACCTTACCTTTCTCATCCACAGAAGTTTCAAGGCTAAGAATAGGGTTTATAAAAGTCATTTTTCTCATCAGTGTCGCAACTTTTTCTGAAATATGCCGCGCGTGAAGCCCATTCGGCGTATAAAAATCAGCTTTAATCCCTTTGCCTATAATCTCTTCAAAATAAGATGTTATGTAATCTTCATCCGCCAATAATGCATCATCATAAAAAGCAAAAGTACGTATATTTCGCTTATATAAAAACTCTATTTCTTTCAAAGCCTGTTCTTGAGACTTTAAGAGAAAATCAGGCCCCAAAAGTTTCTGAGCGCAATACGCGCAATTAAACTGGCACCCCAAAGAAATCCTCAAAACACCATAAACCGCGTTAGGATACCATGAATAATCAATATTCTCGTTTAAAATATTCTGAAAAGAAAAATCACATTTTTTCCCAATAATATCGGCAAGTTTATATAACTCTTTATTCTTTATTACATAATCAGCCCCACTATTACATTCGGCATGTTTATACATTAGTGACGCGTAAATGCCTCCCAAAACTATAGGCGCGCCATATTTTGTTTTTAACAATTTTATTGCCTCGAACACCCCAGGATACCAATACGTCATGCCAGAAGAAACCAATATCATATCAATCGGCTTTTCCGGAAGCGCCTTTATGAAATTATCACAACTCAGCCCATACCTTTTGTATTTACGGGGAATATTCCTTATAGGCAGGGGTTTTATAACTTCTTCTGAACAAAATTTACCGGTTTTATTTGAACTGACTTGTATGTTTTTATTAATAAGAGGATGTTGACGATCCAATGCGTCAACAAGATACACTTTAAACCCGTTTTTTTTAAGTATAGCGGATATTTTAAGAAGCCCCCAGGGTTTCATCCAAAGATCGTACGCGGCAAAATCATATATCCATGGGTTAACTAATAATATGTTTTTCATACAAAACAGGCCTTTTAAAGGAGGAAACTAGAACCTTGCACAGCGATATAAAATTGTGAACAATATCAGAAATCGTAGGGGAGGGCCTTGCGTCCTCCCGTTTATTTATAGATAAAATGCCATGTACATGATTCGGCATAACAATATGTCTATCCAATTTGATATTATTATATTGCGTTGGAATGTTACACCATTGTTTTAAAGATAATTTGACCAATGATTGATAATTTTATATCATTCCGGGAGGACGCAAGGCCCTCCCCTACGTTATTTTTATATTTGCCAAGTATATTTTGTCTGTTTTTTGTGCACACCGTTACAAAATAATAACCGCTTAACGAATAATCGTAATTTTTAAATCTAATATTTTTTCTCGGCTGACAATTTTTCCATATCATCGTACAAAACTTGAATTCTTGAAATTAGCACCAACTCTATTATATAATAAAGTTATGAACAAACAAATACTCTTTTCAGTAATAATACCGGCTTTTAATCGAAAAGATTTCCTTAAAAAAGCTATAACTTCTGTATTAAACCAAAGTTACCGAAATCTGGAACTTATAGTTGTTGATGATGGATCCTCTGACGGCACAGATTTCCTTATAAATTCCATTAAAGATGAAAGAATCCTATTTTTAAAACAATCTAACCATGGCGTATCACACGCGAGGAATACCGGCATACGCAGAGCAAAAGGAGACTTTTTTGCCTTTTTAGATTCTGATGATTCTTGGACTGAAAAAAAATTAGAAAAAGCAGTTAAATATATAGAAGAATTTTCCGAAATATCCATTTTTCATACAGAAGAAGTCTGGTATAGAAACGGTGCTCTCTTAAATCAAAAGAAAAAACATAAAAAACCCACAGGGTTTGTTTATAAAAAGGCTCTACCTCTCTGCTGTATAAGCATTTCAACGGCAGTAGTCAAAAAAGAAGTTTTTGAAAACATCGGCATATTTGATGAAAATTTACAAGCTTGTTAGTTTTCATAAACTAATTGTATCACAGATTTTTTAT
>JAHIZQ010000193.1 GCA_018814505.1 Candidatus Omnitrophota bacterium | reverse complement strand
TGGGGCACCTCCTTTTTTTTGGGTAATATAGATAGTTACTTCTCACACCTATATTATACCCGAGGTGCCTCTTTTATGATTATCAGTTCTGAGATGAGAAATAAAACAGATCTAGGATGAGTTTTGAAAACGTCCCCGCTACTCCGCTACTTATCGACTCTTTTGCACCTTAAAACCCTTTTGAGTCAATACCTTGCTAACCTCTGATGATTCCAATATGATTGAAATTGCCATATTTTTTGGATCATGAAATTGCATCCAATCTCTCTCATCTCGAAACTTTTTAATTTTTTCTATTATTCCTTGAGTGTCATTCATTTTAATTTCCTTCTTTGTACGCTTTTCTCTCATTCTATTTCAACACATTCTGCATCATTCCGTCGTGAGGCACATTTTATGTTTCCCGGTGCATTGTGCCATCCTATTTGGGGACACCCTAGAATTAACAGGGTGGCACTTTGTGGGATGATAGTATGTTAGGTGATTCCTCGCGAAAAATTTGGTAAAATTAGTTTGGCAACAAACATTACCAAAGAGGAGGAATCACCTATGTATTATGTCGGCGTTGATCTGCATAAAGAAAAATCATGGTTTTGCGTTTTAGACGAAAACGGTTCGGAAGTCTCTAGCAAAAGTATATCAAATTCTCCGGAAGTATTAAAGGCTTATTTTGAAGAGATCCCTAAGCCATTTACTCTTGCGGTAGAGACAACTTATAATTGGTATTTCTTTGTAGATTTAGCGGAGCAATACGCCGAAAAAGTATACCTGGCGAATTCATATGAGCTGAAAGCATTCGCAAAACGTAATAAGAAGACGGACAAGATAGATTCGCGGCTTATCGCAACCGTTCTATATAAAGGATATCTGCCCACAGTGACCATACCGGACAAAAAGACTAGGGATATGCGGGAATTATTGCGCTACAGAATGAATCTTGTTCAGGACAGAACCAGGACGATCGCACGCCTTAAAATCATGCTTGATAAACTTGGAGAACCATCCGTCGGTAACCTTACAACGTATAAAGGACTGAAAGAAATATCGTATGCCCACCTATCCGATAATTACCGTAAGATAATAGCTGGCTACATTGAGAAAGCAGAGAATCTTGCCCGTACGATCTACGATATAAATACATTTATAAAACAAAAAGCATGTGAGGACGGAGATATACTTAATCTTACCACCATACCAGGTCTTGACTACTTTAGCGCCTCGCTGGTAAAGAGCGAGATTATAGATATTAACCGATTCCAGTGCTTTGATAGGTTGTGCGCTTATGCAGGACTAGCCCCCAGAGTGTCTCAAAGCGGCAATAAGTCCATTCGCGGCCCGTTGAATAAAAACAGGCGCAAACACCTTCGATGGATATTGCTGGAGGTAGCATATCACTTTATAAAATCTGATCGTAGAAGAGAGCTAAGGCACCAATTCCTCACAAAACGAAAAGGGTTCAACACAGCTAAAGTTATTCTTGCCCGTGATATGCTTAAGGTAATTTATCATGTATTGAAAGAAAGAAGATCTTATTACAGAGAAGGTGATTTTAAGATCCGGTCCGAGGCGGCTCCTGCGCTCGTTGGTGCCTGAAGTACCTTTTTAAGGTAGCTTCCCTTGGGATGGTTAGCGAGGAGTCGCCGTCCGATACTATCATGCAGGCTCTAATATATGAGCGCTGCCAATAGGTGGCTGAAGCCTGGTCTTATCCATGAGCTTCTTAAGATAAAACAGGATGGCTGGATTAGGAGTTTTGCGGTTGTAGCAGTAAACGAGGAATTACTTATCGTATCAGGTGGATTGTCTCTACTCTTGACAGTTACCTAAATAGGTGGCGCCATTACTGGAAAAGCCGTAGAAAAGTTGGAGTTTTAATTTAGAAGAAAATGGGAGGATTTAAATATGGCGAATATTCTATTATTATACGATGTCACAGAAAAAGATTTGGCTCGTGATTTCCGCGATTTATTTAATGAATTTAACCTTGGGTCAATTATAATGATTCCCTTATCTCCTGATAAAGGTTTTACACTCGAAGAGAAAGAAGA
>JAHIZQ010000192.1 GCA_018814505.1 Candidatus Omnitrophota bacterium | reverse complement strand
TTTCCGCGTCCAACACTACCCCGCCGCCCGCGTCTACTATTTGATCGGATTTACGAGATACTTCTTTGACCAAAACTTTTTCTATTACCCGAAAGTAAGCTTCCCCCTGATCTTTAAAAATATCACTAATTTTTTTACCTTCCTGAAGCTCTATCATTTCATCTATACTAACACGCTTTTTTTTTAAACGCTCGGACAACGCTTTAGAAATAATAGTTTTTCCAGTCCCCATAAAACCCACAAGAACAATATTCTTCATATTTTCTGATTACCAAACCTTTTAATCTTACATTTTTTTCAGGTATTCCATATATGCGCCATAATTACACTGCACTTCCCGCATAGAATCTCCACCGAATTTATCTAAAAACGCCGCGCCTATTCCAAACGCCGCCATAGATTCAGCGACCACTCCACACGCCGCGACAGCCGTAACATCCGACCTTTCAGTTGCCGCCGTAGATTCCTTTTTACTATCAATATCAACTGACTTTAACGGATTTTTTAAAGTCGCTATTGGTTTCATAAACCCGGTAATTATAACAGGCATACCATTCGTCATGCCGCCTTCAATCCCGCCGGCATTATTAGTCGTTCTTTTAAATATTTTCTCGTTCATATCATATTCTATTGGGTCATGCGTTTCTGATCCCGTATTCGCGGCAACCGCAATACCCTCACCGATTGAAACAGCTTTCACAGCCGGAATTGATACAATTAAGCGCGCCAATTCCGCGTCTAACCTTTTATCCCACTGAACATAACTACCAAGCCCCGAAGGAACACCGGTAGCAACAACTTCAAAAGCCCCGCCGAGAGTATCACCATGCGCTTTTGCCTTATCAATTTCTTTACACATTTTTTTCTCAGCGTTTTTATCCGCGCATCGCAAGGGTGAGGTATCCGGATCTGTAAGACTGGCAATTTCATCAAACGAAAGATTTCCCGTACGCGCCTTAACCCGACCTATCATAGTCACATGACTCAATATCCTTATGCCGAATTCTTTGAGAAACAATTTAATAACCGCTCCCACGGCTACTCTCGCGGCAGTTTCACGCGCGCTAGCACGTTCAAGAACATCTCTCGCGTCTTTAAAATTATATTTCTGCATACCTGCCAAATCCGCGTGCCCCGGCCTCGGACATTTAACATCCGGCAAATCATTAATTTTAAAATCGTTATTAACAAGTTCTATCGCTACGGGACTACCTATGGTTACGCCTTTACGAATACCCGACAATATTTCCACATTCTTTCCGCAATCAGTTTCTATTGCCATACGTGCGCCTCTACCATATCCCGACATCCTCTTATGGAGTTCGTCCCATATAAATTTCACGGCTTTTTCATCAATGGTAAGACCCGCCGGCACACCATCAATAATCGCTATTAAAGCTTTACCGTGAGATTCTCCAGCGGTCATATATCGTAACATTATACTCCCCCTCTATTTTGTCCGGCTGTTTTCGCTAATTTTGTCGCTACCTAAAAAACTTATTGTCAATCATATTAGAAACAAATAATGCAATATTTTATCTCCATAAAGCAAACTTATAACCGCCCCGATTGAAAGATACGGCCCATAAGGGATTATTTCTCTACTGAACCGGATTTTCAGAAAAATACCTACAACAGATCCCATAACAGGTGCCAAAAAGAAAGTTAAAACAACAAGTTTCCATCCTAAAAAAGCGCCTATCATCGCCATTAATTTCACATCGCCTCCGCCAAGCGCTTCTTTCTTAAAAATCAGTTCACCAAAGGCGCCCAAAAGAAACATAAGCCCGCCGCCGGCAAGAACTCCAACTGCAGAATTCAAAAAAGATTTCATATATGCCGGTGACCCGTCAAGCTTAAAAACCGTCATCAAAATAAGCCCGACAAGAATCCCTGGAAGACTTATAACATCCGGTATTTCCTGATGTTCAATATCAATAAAGGTTATTGTAATAAGCGCGCATACCAAAACCCAGTATACAAAAAAAGGCGCGCTAATCGGAAAATAAAATAATAAAATTACGCCGCTAAGCGCGGTTACTAATTCAACAACAAAATACCTGGCCGATATAGAATTTTTACAATAACGGCATTTGCCAAAAAGAATCAAAAAGCTAATCAAAGGAACATTATCAAACCATTTAATGGGACGTTCACAATGTGGGCAAAAAGAATGCGGATGGACAATGGATTTACCTAAAGGTAGCCTATAAATACACACGTTTAAAAAACTGCCGATAATCGCGCCAAAAACAAAAATAATAAGTTTTTCCATTTAGGCCTTTCGTTTCGCGAGTTCTTTGAGAGCCGCTTGTTTCATTATTTCTCTAACTTCTATAAAAGGTTTGTTTTCCCAAAGATAAAACGCCTGCGCCGCCTGTCCAACTAACATACCAAGCCCGCCGGACGCTCTAAGCCCTTTTTCTTTTGCCGCTCTAACAAGTTCAGTTTCCCTGGCATAAACCAGATCATATACCGTCAGGCCTGGCTTTAACCATTCCGAGGGAATCGGCATTGGATCACCCTCATGCGTACCAAGCGGCGTAGTATTTACAATCAAATTACAATCTTTAACTATATTTTCTCTCTCATCTAGCGAAATAATACGTAAAATATCAGGAATATCCGAAAACTTACTGCGCGCATTTTCAAAGTTCGTTTTTAAAGTATCTGTTTTGACTTTTTCTGGATCATATACGTAAATATTCTTGGGTTTTCTCGACTGAAAAGCCAAAATAAAACATACCGCGTGGCTTCCACCCCCAGCGCCTGCTACAAAAACGTTCTCATTCCCTTGCCGTGAACCATATCCCGCATCTACACTTATAGATGTAATAAAGCCAGGAGCATCAGTATTATAACCTTTAACCCTTCCATTATTTATTGTTATGGTATTAACAGCTCCTGTCATTTTTGCCAAAGCTTCAAATCCGTCCGAGCTTTTAGAAAAATCTTCTTCTAACATTTTTTTAACATCTAATTTATACGGCACCGTAACATTGAGTCCAGCGATTTTACCGGTTAAAACTTCGTTTTTAAAAAAATCGTTTAATTCATTCGGCTCTTTATCAAAAATTGCGTATTCAGCGGGAATGTTGAAATGCCTGAACGCGGCATTATGCATGGCGGGAGATAAAGAATAGTTTATATTTCTGCCTAAAAGACCATAAAGTTTTTTATTTTTTGAATTTTCCGTCATAATAAAATTTTGTTTAATTAGATCCTTCGACTCAGTCGCAAAGCTCCTTCCCTCAGAGTGACAGCTAGCATCATTCTTAGGAACGAGTGGAGCGTTCAACGAAGACTCTCATAAACATTGAAATTCCTATACATTAAACATACCGAAAGAGGCATACCTCTTCCCTACCGGAGTTTTTTCTTTCTCAAACTGAAACGGTTAACGGCATTTACGTAGGCCCGAACACTTGCCTCG
>JAHIZQ010000191.1 GCA_018814505.1 Candidatus Omnitrophota bacterium | reverse complement strand
CGATGGAACAAAATTTATATGTGATGACGGGAGTTGGCTTTTATTGAGGCTTTCGGGAACTGAACCTAAACTCCGCATTTACAGCGAAACACACTCCAAAAAAGAATCTTTGGAGTATTTAAAATTTGGCAAAAAATATGCCTTTTCTTTTTTGAATTAGAAGGTAAGTTTACGAGAATAATTAAAATACAATGAATAAACTTGAATCCATAAGAAATTTTTGCATTATTGCGCATATTGATCATGGTAAATCCACTTTGGCGGACCGGATCATCCAAAGTACTAATACTGTTGGTACTCGTGAGTTTAGAGATCAATTTCTTGATAATATGGAATTGGAACGAGAACGGGGAATAACTATTAAGTCGAGCGCTGTTAGGATAAATTATACCGCCAAAGACAAGAATAACTATTTGTTGAATCTGATAGATACTCCAGGCCACGTTGATTTTTCATATGAAGTATCGAAAACAATAGCCGCGTGTGAAGGAGCGCTTTTGATTGTAGACGCGGTGCAGGGCGTGGAAGCACAAACCATAGCGAATTTATATCTGGCTATGGAACATGACTTAAAAATAATTCCCGTAATTAACAAAATAGATTTAAAGAGTGCACGAATAGAAGAAGTGAAAAGTCAAATGCGGGATATTTTGGGTGTTGATGATGAGGACGTGATTCTTATAAGCGCGAAAGCCGGTATTGGCACGGATGATGTGCTTGAAGCCGTAGTTAAGCGGATTCCTCCGCCGGTTGGCGATAGCAAACAGCCTTTACAGGCTTTAATTTTTGATTCGTCTTATGATATATATAGAGGAGTTATTGTTTATGTGCGCATTATGAATGGTACGCTGAAAGCGGGCATGAATATTAAAATGATGAATAAAAAAAGCCGGTATGAAATTAAGGAAGTTGGCGTTTTCGCGCCGTATGAACAGAGTGTTGAACTTTTGGATTGCGGACAGGTTGGATATATGGTCTGCAATATTAAAGATGCTAAAGAGGTTGTAGTAGGCGATACTGTGACAGATTTAGCCAATCCGGCAAAGAAAGCTCTTCCGGGCTACAAAACCGTAAAGCCTATGGTGTATAGCGGGATATATCCCGTCAGCAACGAAGATTATGAAAACCTTAAGAGTGCGATGGAAAAACTGCGTTTATCTGATTCTTCTTTTGTTTCTGAGGCTGAAACGTCTGTTGCGTTAGGTTTTGGGTTTAGGTGCGGTTTTTTAGGGCTGTTGCACATGGAAATAATCCAGGAAAGGTTAGAACGGGAGTTTAATCTGGATTTGATCGCTTCTTCACCAAGCGTTAACTACAGAATAAAATTACATAACGGTGAGCTTATTGAAGTAGATAATCCGACCAAGTATCCCGCTAAGGAAAAAATCGAATATATTGAGGAACCTTTTGTAAAGTGTTATATCATTTTGCCGGCTGAAGGTGTAGGCGCTATAATGAGCCTTTGTGAAAATAAAAGAGGCGAATTTATAAGTACAAAATATCTGGATCCTACAAAAGTCCAGTTAACGTACAATATACCTCTATCGGAAATCATAGTAGATTTTTATGATAAGATTAAATCTTCAACGCAAGGTTACGGTTCTCTTGATTATGAACTTATCGGTTACCGTAAATCTGATATAGTAAAACTAGATATTTTAATAAATGCTGTTTCGTGTGATGCACTTTCCTGTCTCGTGCATCGTGAAAAAGCAAGAAGAAAGGGAAAAGAACTGGTAGAGAAACTAAGAGAAACTATCCCAAAACATTTATTTAAGATTGCGGTACAGGCGGCTGTCGGTGGAGATGTAATCGCGCGTGAGAATATTTCCGCGCTCAAAAAACATGTAACAGGCAAATGTTACGGCGGAGATATAACCAGAAAACGTAAACTATGGGACAAGCAAAAAGAAGGGAAGAAAAAAATGAGAAAAATTGGCAGGGTGGATGTCCCGAAAGAAGCCTTCTTAAAGGCAATGAGGATAGCATGAAGCTTACAAATAAAACATGGATTTATTTATGGGAAGAGTGGGCAAAACCTATATTAGTTGCGGTACTTCTGGCTCTTTTAATAAGGACATTTATTGCTCAGCCATTTAAGATTCCCTCAAGTTCTATGTATCCGACGCTTAAGATTGGTGACAGGATTTTTGTGAATAAATTTATATACGGCGCTAAAGTGCCGTTTACTGGCATAAAACTTCCAAAATTGCGGGATCCAAAACTTGGCGATATAGTTGTATTTTTGTCTCCGATTGAAAAGAAAAAATATTTAGTAAAGCGTTATATCGCCGGAGAGGGAGATACTATCCGGATTACAGACGGGGAGTTGTTCATTAACGGGAAAGCAATACAGGGGTCCCCGTTCAATAAGTTCTTTTATTATGGTCGCGGAGAATTTGGCGTAGAGAATAAAGTAATTACTGTTCCTGAGGGTTCTTTTTATGCGCTAGGAGATAACAGCGCTAATTCACTGGATTCGAGATATTGGGGGTTTGTTCCTGATAAAAATCTTGTGGGTAGGGCTTTTTTGATTCATTGGCCAATAAAACGAATTCATCTTATCACGGAAGATTATTAGCAGGATAAAGTAGAGAGGTGATATGAACTGGGCAAACAGATTGACAATATGCCGGATAATATTGGTTCCGGTGTTTATAGCGGCGGTGCTCTATCATAAATTAAGTATTGCTCTTCTGCTCTTTATGATAGCTACTATTACGGATGCTTTGG
>JAHIZQ010000190.1 GCA_018814505.1 Candidatus Omnitrophota bacterium | reverse complement strand
GTCTTTCTTTGTCATTTTTTCCTCCCTTTCACTTAAAACACAAATTGCATATTGTTAGCTTTATAAATAAACATCGTGTTTTTTGACAAATCCAATAAGTGCTTATACTATCATGGGTTACACTCTATGTCAACGACAATTACATTAAAGATAGTTTATTTTTCCATAAACTATCTTGTTAAAAATTTTATGTTCCCCGTCCCTACAATAGATTCAATATTTTCAATCAACTCATCCTGCGGAGACACGAAAAGATCTTTATCCACCGAAATCCTGACAGTCCGGCCTTCCGGCGCTACTAAATCAATAAATACCGTTGTAACTCCTTTGTACCTTTTTAATACCCTCTTGATTCTCAGCATCATATCTTCTTCGACAATATCCGTAGAAATCCTAATCAGCACCGATTTGGTAAATTTCTCTTTAACTTTTTCCAGAGGAATAATATCTTCCGCGACTATTTTCGGTTCTTCTTCACGCAAATTTAAACGCCCATAAACATATACCAACTCGTCTTCTCTTATCAGTTCCGGAGCTTTCCGATAAGCCTTTGGGAAAACTAAAACTTCAATAAAAGTTTCAAGATCAGCTAAACTGACTATCGCCATTTTCTCAGCTTTTTTACGTGTAACCGTAATTCTAGCCTTATTTATTATACCTCCAACTAAAACTTCTTTCCCGTCAGCCATGCCGGCAAATTCTGAAATTCGCGCCGTAGAATAAGCATTAAGTAGCTTTTCAAATCGAACCAACGGATGTTTTGTAATGTAAAAACTAAGCATTTCTTTTTCATTGGCAAGAAGCTGTTGTTCCGGCCATTCCGGGATATCAGGCATTTCCTGAAAATTCTTTTTGAAACTGTCATCAGCACTAGCATCATCAAAAAATGAAAGTTGTCCAAGACTTCGATCCCTGTTTGTTTTTGAAGCAATATTTAGTACCTTATCCAAAATCGCCATTGCCTGTGATCTATATATATTCGTGGAATCAAATGCCCCGCATTTAATTAAACTCTCGACAACTTTCCGGTTGACTGTCCTAAGCTCCGCTTTTTGGGCAAAGTCATATATAGACTCAAACCGGCCGTTATTTTTTCTTGTGTCAATAATGTTTTCCGCCGCGCCTGCTCCGACATTTTTAACCGCGGAAAGTCCAAACCGTATGTCGGTTCCCACAACCGTAAAATCTCTGAAACTTTCATTTACATCAGGCGGTAAAATATTAATTCCCATGCGAATGGATTCATTAATGTAATCGGATATTTTGTCAGTATTATTTTTTTCACTTGTAAGAAGCGCTGTAATAAACTCAACGGGATAATTCGCTTTCAAAAAAGCCGTCCGATAACTTACCATCGCGTATGCCGCACTGTGTGATTTGTTAAAACCATAACCCGCGAAATACGCGATAAAATCCCATATCTTTTCAGCTGTTTCTTTATTGACATTGTTTTTTTGAGCCCCGGTTAAAAACTGTAATTTTATCGTTTCAAGCGCCTCGTGTATTTTCTTGCCCATAACTTTGCGCACATTATCAGCTTCTGCCATACTAAAACCCGCAAGAGTAGAAACAATCTGCATAACCTGTTCCTGGAACACTATAATTCCATACGTCTCTTTCAATATCGGTTCCAGCGCGGGATGGTCATATTTAACTTCAATTTTTCCTTGTTTTCGTTTTATGAATTCATCTAGCATTCCGCTACCCATCGGCCCCGGGCGATAAAGCGCGAGTATAGCTATCAAATCTTCAAATTTTTCAGGTCGTATCTTTCGTAAAAGATCTCGCATCCCGCTCGATTCAAGCTGAAAAACTCCGGAAGTTTCCGCTTTAATTAAAAGATCAAAAGTTTTTTTATCTTCAAGCGAAATACTGTTTATGTCTATTTCTTCCTGACGCGTACGTTTAACAATCTTTACTGCCTGATCAATTACGGTTAATGTTTTAAGCCCCAGAAAATCCATTTTTAGCATACCAATTTTCTCAAGGGATTTCATTGAATAGCCGGTTGTAATCTGATCGTCCGCGGTTTTAAAAAGAGGGATTCGTTTATGCAACGGTTTATCCGAGATAACAACCCCTGCCGCGTGTGTTGACGCGTGTCGGTTGAGCCCTTCCAACCGTTTCGAAGTATCGATCAACTGTCGCACAACCGGATCTTCTTCATATTGCTTTCTAAGTTCCGGCTCTACCTCTAATGCTTGCTGTAAAGTTATCCCGGAATCTGCTGGCACAAGTTTAGCTATCTTATCCACTTCAGCATACGGAATACTCATAACACGACCAACATCGCGAAGAACACCTTTTGCCATCATTGTTCCAAAGGTAATTATTTGGGCAACATTTTCTTTTGAATATTTCTCAATTACGTAATCAATAACTTCGCCTCTTCGTTCAAAACAAAAATCTATATCGATATCCGGCATCGTAACCCTTGCCGGATTCAAAAACCGTTCAAAAATCAACCCGTATCTAAGCGGGTCAATATCAGTAATACCCAACGCGTAACTGACAATACTTCCAGCGGCAGATCCCCTGCCCGGCCCGACGGATATGTTTTTCTCTTTAGCATGATTTATAAAATCCCACACTATTAGAAAATAACTTTCATATCCACTGTCTTTTATAATCTTGAGTTCATGACTTGTACGTTTTTTTATCTCATCAGAAATTGTTCCATAACGTTTTTTTATGCCGTCATTAACCAATCGATTAAAAAATACGCTGTTATCCTCATCATCCGGCGCCTTGAAATGAGGCAAATGCAGTTCATCAAAAGTAAAATCCAAGTTGCATCTGTCCAGAATTTTTATCGTATTTGCCAATGCTTCAGGAACTTCAGCGAAACTTTTTTTCATTTCGTCCGGAGACTTAAAATATAACTGATCCGTTTGAAACCTCATCCGATTAGTATCTGACAATGTCGTCTGAGTCTGCACACACAAAAGTGCGTCATGCGCTTTCGCGTCGCTCTTATTCAGATAATGGACATCATTTGTCGCTACAAGTTCAAGCCCCGTATCTTTCGCAAGTTTAATAATATCCACGTTAAGTTTATTCTGCTGTTCCATTCCGTTATCTTGTATTTCCAGATAAAAATTTTCAGGACCGAATATTTCAGCGTACTCCATCGCTGTTTTCTTAGCCTGATCATATTGCGAGGAAAGCAAAAAATAAGGGATTTCCCCTTTCAAACACGCTGACATGGCAATAATTCCTTTACTGCACCTGGCGAGAACTTCCTTATCAACACGCGGTTTATAATAAAAACCTTCGATATAGCTGATAGAAACCATTTCTATTAAATTTTTGTATCCTGTAAGATTTTTCGCGAGAAGAACTAGATGGTGAGACGCGCCTCTAATGCCGTGACTTGTTTTATCAAAACGGCTCTCTGGCGCCACATACATTTCACACCCAATAATGGGTTTCAACCCTTTTGTTTTAGCTTTTTCGTAGAATTCAATAGCGCCAAACATATTTCCATGATCTGTTATAGCGCAACCCGGCATATTAAAATTCTTTGCGGCAGTCATCAACTCCTCAAGCCGGCAGGCGCCGTCAAGTAGACTAAACTGAGTATGAACATGTAAATGTACAAAATCTGAGTGTGGTTTTGTCATGATGGTTATTAAATTCGTGCTTCATCATTCTGGTATAAGAATTGTTATATATGAAGCATAGGCTACTTGTTTACTACTCGAGGGAATCCGTTTTTAAAAAGTTTTACGCTCTATTTCTTCATGCCAACACGCTGAGCCGCTTGATAAACTTTTCCTTCAGTTTGTATAGAAGGCGCTATAATCATCTTAACAAGTTGCATTTCACGGATGTTATGAGCACCGAGATTGCCCATACTTGTTGCAAGCGCTCCGACAAGATTTTGAGTACCATCATCAAGCCGTGCGGGTCCGTATAAAATCTCTTCTAAAGTACCGGCTGTTCCTACCTGGATGCGGGTTCCCCGCGGAAGTGAAGGATGCGGCATGGCCATACCCCAATGGTACCCTCTCCCGGGCGATTCTTTTGCTCTTGCAAACGCGTTTCCTAGCATAACAGCGTCAGCACCCGCCGCAAAAGCTTTACAAACATCCCCGCCTGTCGCCATACCTCCGTCAGTAATTATTGAAACATATCTGCCCGTCTTCTTGTAATAGAAATCCCTGGCCGACGCGCAATCACAAGTTGCCGTAATCTGAGGCACACCGATACCAAGAACTCCGCGGGATGTACATGCAGTTCCCGGGCCTATGCCGACAAAAATTCCTTGGCATCCGGTTTCCATAAGACTAAGCGTAGCTTTATAGTCGACACAGTTGCCTAAAAGAACCGGAATTTTCATTTCTTTACAGAACTGGAACAGATTCAAAGGCTCATATTCACTGGACTCATGGTTAACACTTATAACTGTTGATTGGATTATAAAAATGTCACATCCAGCCTCGCGTGCAATAGGTCCAAATTCTCCGGCAACCTGCGGATTACAACTAACAACTGCCGGCACCCCGGCAGATTTAATTTCAGTTATACGTTTCGAAATAAGCTCTTTTTTGATAGGTTTTGAATAAACATCCTGAATAATTTTCGTTGACTCAGTAGGGTCACACTTAACAATTTTTTCTACAGCCTCTTCAGGGTTTTCATACCGAGTGGATATCCCTTCCAAATGGAGAACAGCAACTCCTCCCAGCTTCCCCATCGCGATCGCAAAATTTACGTCAACTACACCATCCATTGACGATGCCATTATCGGAGCTTGAAAGTCTATCCCCCCGATTTTGCACGAAGTATCAACATCATTCGGGTTTATGGTTAATTCCCCCGGAACTAATGCTACTTCATCAAATCCATAGCTTCGTCTTGCCTTACGCCCTTTTCCAACCCACATTCCCATAATTTACTCCTGCCTATTACCGTTGAATTAAGCTTATAAACGTGTTTGAGAATAATATTAATAAATAAGTAATCATGATACAAAAGTGTGTCTGATTTGTCAAGAAAAGATACGTCGGAATTTAATTTGTGTGAATAAAACTAAAACTCACGGAAAGAAAACTTATTTTACTTCAAAAATCGCGTTTTCGGAACGAACTCCTCGCCATCTCATGTTGCCGATAACGCCTTCTGCGACGTTTGTCAAATGGTCTCCTATTTTTTCTAGGTTATCAACAAAATCCATAAAAATAACTCCGGATTTTATGTCGCATAACTTTTTGTTAAGCCGACCAACATGGCCTTTTTTCAAATTAACCTGAAACCGGTTAATGCTTTGTTCCCGGCACAATACACGTTCAGCCATTTGCATATCTCTGTTTTTTAGAGCTTCTTCCGTTTCTCTCATCATGCTGTTTAACTCATTCCACATTAAAGTCAGTTCATTAATTGCCGCGGAGCTTAATGGAAGTCGTTGTTCTATTTTTCTTTCAGCAAGCTCTGCTATATTTTCCGCATGGTCGCCTATCCGCTCAACATCATTCACGTTGTGAATTAAAACGGGAAGCTCTTCTGACTCTGTCTGACCAAGCCTCTGCTGGGAAAGCTCTATCAAGTACTGTGTAATCGCTGACTGAAGGTTATCCACCGCCTGTTCAAACTTATCTACTGATTTTAAAGCATTCATATCATGCTTCAAAAAACTATTTACAGCGCATCCCACAGACTGTGAAGCCAACCCTATCATTCTTACGGTTTCTCTGCGAGCTTGCTCCATAGCTATCGGGGGCGTATTCAAAAGATGTCTTTCCAGATATTGCGGGCCTATATCAATTACGCCTTTTCGTTTGGGAACAAGAAAAATACTCGCTTTTTCAAGAAACCCTATAAACGGTAAAAACATCGCGGCATTGATACATTTAAAAAGACTGTTCGCAACAGCTATATAAAACATTATGTTTAGCGTGGTCATTTGCCCTGGAATAATGAAATCCACAAATTCCGTAAACCATCCGGGGTAAACAAAAATCATAATAAACCCAACACCGATAACATTAAAGAGAGTGTGCGACATCGCGGCTCTACGCGCTTCTAAATTTGTATTAACTGCCGCAAGCTGTGCTGTTATAGTCGTTCCAATATCACCGCCTAGCATAAGGGTAATTGCGGCTGGAAAACTGATAATACCATTAAACGCCATAATCTGCACAATCGCTATTGTCGCGCTTGAAGACTGAACGAGCATAGTGACAATCATCCCGACTAAAATACCAAGAATCGGATTGGACCCAAACCTGATGAACATATCTTTCACATGCTGACTCTCTTGTAATGGAGCAAAAGCGTCTTGCAGGTATCCTAATCCCATAAACAAAAGGCCGAATCCCATAAGAACCTGGCCCCAAAACCGCATCCGTTTTGTCCGGCCCATCATGTTAAGACCAAATCCAATACCTACAACAGGAAGAGCATATTGCGTAACCTTGAAAACCGACATTGAAGAAACAAGCCACGCGGTAAAAGTCGTACCGATATTCGCTCCGATAATAACACTTATAGCTTGTTTGAGAACAAGAAGCCCGGCATTTACAAAACCGACTACCATTACGGTAGTCGCGCTTGAAGACTGGATAAGACAAGTTATAGCCGCACCAACCAAAATCCCAATAATGGGAAGTATGGTCACCATTGAAAGTATAGATCTAAGTCTTTCTCCGGCAATATTTTTCAACCCTTCCGACATAATCTGCATGCCGAAAAAGAAAAGGCCTAATCCTCCTATAACTGAACATATTAAGTTTGGTATCATAAGTGTTTTGCTGAATTTTATGAACGTTTTTACTGCGAAATTTAATTGAATTTTATTGTCAGCGTTAACCTAACATAAACTATAGCGCATGTCAAGAATGGAGACTAAATTTAGTGTCAAAAATCATGAAAACTGTGATTTATAATTAACCCCAGATATCTTCTTTCAGTCGATTTCAGGTTAACTCTCACCGAAAGTGTCCACAATATGTTACACTATGTGCCGATTCGAACCGTATCAAAATAACCCGCTAATGCGGCGCACGCGGCTAACGCCGCTAAATAACTCGTTTTCGGATTGTCGGGCGACGGTACGTTTTCAACACGCAAACTTATTTTTCCGGCCTTGCCTTCCATGACAATTTCATGTATGTTTTTCGTGTATTCCGGGGAAACAATTG
>JAHIZQ010000024.1 GCA_018814505.1 Candidatus Omnitrophota bacterium | reverse complement strand
AGAAAATATCCCAAAAAACCAACAAAAAAGTGAAAAAAAACCTGAACTTTCACCAAGAGTTAAACATGTACTCGAATCGTCTTTTCATGAAGCCAGATCTCTTGGACATAACTATATCGGAACAGAGCATATATTATTGGGTCTTATACGCGAAGGCGATGGCGTGGCAAGCCAAGTTCTCTTGAATGTGGGGCTTGATCTTAAAACTGTGAGAGATGAGGTTTTGAGTCTGTTGGGATCATCGGTGCCCGGATATAGCGCGCTTTCAGACTCGGACACGAAACGTAAAAAACGGACGAAAACTCCGGCTTTGGATTCTTTCGGCAGGGATCTTACGGAAATGGCAAGCCAAGATGAGTTGGATCCTGTGATTGGTAGAGATAAAGAAATACAAAGGGTTATTCAGATTCTAAGTAGGCGTAAAAAGAATAATCCTATTCTAATAGGGGAAGCCGGTGTTGGAAAAACTGCTATTGTTGAAGGGTTGGCGCAGAAGATAGTCGCGGGAGATATTCCTGAAGTCTTGAAGGGGAAACGTCTTTTAATCCTGGATTTAGCAATGATGATTGCTGGGACAAAATATCGCGGACAGTTTGAGGAGCGGATAAAAGCTGTTATGAAAGAAATAAAGGACACACCTGAGGTTATGGTTTTTATTGATGAAATCCATACTCTTGTGGGAGCGGGCGGCGCGGAAGGCGCGATAGATGCGTCAAATATTTTAAAACCTTCCTTACAAAGAGGAGAAATTCAGTGTATTGGAGCTACGACATTAGATGAATATCGAAAAAATATTGAGAAAGATCCGGCTTTGGAAAGAAGGTTTCAGCCGGTAACGGTTGACCCTCCAAGCGTTGAAGAAACTATAAAAATATTAAATGGGTTACGGGATAAATATGAGGCTCATCATAAGATAAAATTTTCAGATAAAGCGTTGGAAGCCGCGGCGAAAATGTCGGATCAATACATTAGCGGTCGGTTTCTGCCGGATAAAGCCATTGATCTTATTGATGAAGCCGGATCCAAAGCTAAACTGTCAACGATGGTAATGCCTAAAGAGTTAACTGAAGAAGAAAAAAAAATAGAAGAAATTAAACGCGAAAAAGAAGAAGCAGTTAAAGAGCAGGATTTTGAAAAAGCCGCGCGGGTCAGAGATTCGGAACGTAAAGCTAGGGAGGAGCTGGAACAGAAAAAAGTTGAATGGAAAAGCGGAAAGAATAAACAAGATGTTATAGTTTCCGATGAAGATATAGCGTCTATTGTTTCAGATTGGACGGGAATTCCGTTAATTAAAGTTGAAGAAAAAGAATCAGAAAAATATCTCAGGTTGGAAGAGGGGTTAAAAGCGCGAGTAGTCGGCCAGGATGAGGCTATAACAGCTATCGCTCACGCGGTCAGACGTTCACGCGCGGGAATAAAGGATCCCAATCGGCCTATAGGAACTTTTATTTTTATGGGGCCTACGGGCGTAGGAAAAACGTTATTAGGCAGGAAACTGGCTGAAATAATGTTCGGGGATGAGGATGCTATTATCCAAATCGATATGTCTGAATACATGGAGAAGTTCAATGTGTCCAGATTGGTCGGTGCGCCTCCCGGGTATATTGGGTATGAGGAAGGCGGCCAGTTAACAGAAAAAGTAAGAAGACGTCCTTATGCGGTAGTGCTTCTTGATGAAATTGAAAAAGCTCATCCGGATGTTTTTAATATACTTCTTCAGCTTTTAGATGAAGGCCGTCTTACGGATTCTTACGGCAGGAAGGTGAGTTTTAAAAATACAATACTCATTATGACGTCCAATATCGGCGCGAATTTACTTAAAAAAACAGGGGCGATAGGATTTAAAACTCAGGAGGAAGAAGAAGGGTATAAAGAAATGAAGGGAAGGCTTTTGGAAGCCGTAAAGAAAACTTTTAAACCGGAATTTTTGAATAGAGTTGATGATGTTATTGTGTTCAGAAGTTTGACAAGAGCCGATCTGAAGCAGATAGTCGAGATAGAAATAAAAGAAGTGGCGGAACGTTTAAAAGAAAAAAGCATTGAGTTAATTCTTGATAGCAAGGCGAAAGTTTTTCTTATTGAAAGAGGGTTTGATAAGATTTTTGGAGCCAGACCCCTTAAAAGGATTATTCAGCGATATCTTGAAAATCCTTTGGCTGAGGAAATTTTAGCGGGAACATTTAAAGACGGGGCTAAAATTAAAGTAACCGCGCAAAAAGGAAAAACGGAATTAAAATTTGTAAAGGGATAAGTTCTGCTTTGTGAAAAGTATTATCTTGAGTGGATAAAATCTTAACTGGATGGGTTTTTATGAGAATAAAAAGATTAATAAAAATTTTTGTCCAAAAGACCCTTATTAGTGCTAAAACCTGGCTAGAAGACTGTTTTAAATATATCGGCGGTCTTTTTATTCTTCTTGCGCAGACGGTTGTAGGGATATTTTCCGCGCGTCCCAGAAAACGCCAGGTTTTGGAACAAATGAATAAAATTGGTGTTGCAAGTTTTCCGATAGTATTTCTGATAAGTTTTTTTACAGGTATAGTGTTAGCCTTACAAAGCGCTTATCAGCTGACGCAGATGTCGGCTGAAATGTATATAGCTTCGTTGGTTGCGCTTTCTATTACGCGGGAATTAGCTCCGGTACTAACTGCTTTAATTGTTGCTGGCCGATGTGGTGCGGCTATAACCGCGGAACTTGGGACAATGAAAGTTACAGAACAAATCGAGGCGTTAGAAACATTGTCGGCTAACCCTGTTGAGTATTTAGTTACGCCGAGGTTTATTGCTATGATTATCATGGTTCCGCTTTTAACCGTGTATGCTGATTTTTTTGGCATAGCGGGCGGGTATCTCATAGGTATAAGCAAATTGCATATAACGCATTCAATGTACATGAAAATGACCTGGGATCCATTGTCAGTGAAAGACGTTATGACGGGATTGATTAAAAGTGTATCTTTTGCCGCGATTATATGTATCATTTCTTGCTATGAAGGAATAAATTCTCAAGGTGGCGCGGAGGGGGTGGGACGCTCTACAACATCAAGCGTTGTGAGGAGTTTCATTCTGATCATTATTGCAGATTGTTTTTTTACCGGACTTTTTTATTTTGTAGCGCATTAAAAATAGAGAATATTGAGGACGAAATAGCCGCGTTTTAGGCTAGGATTATAAAAGGTTGATTATGATTAAGTTGAAAGATGTAAGCAAATCATTTAATAAACAGCTTATTTTAAAAAATCTTAATCTTGAAGTAAAAAAAGGCGAGTCATTAGTGATTATAGGTAGGTCCGGTTGTGGAAAAAGCGTTTCATTAAAGCATATGATAGGTCTTGTAAGGCCGGATGCGGGATCTGTTCTGGTGGATGGAACGGATATTTCGACGCTTAAAAGTGAAGAGCTTGATCGTATGCGGTTAAAGTTCGGTATGCTTTTTCAGGGTGCCGCTCTTTTTGATTCGTTAACTGTATTGGAAAACGTCGGGTTTCAGCTTTTTGAATATGCGGACATGGCATTTGTGCAGATAAAACGTCGGGTATCAGAGTGCCTTGGAATGGTAGGCTTGCAGGGTATAGAAAATATGAAGCCTGCCGCGCTTTCCGGAGGCATGAAAAAGAGAGTTGGTTTGGCGCGGGCGATAATCATGAGCCCAGAAATTATTTTATTTGATGAACCGACGACTGGAGTCGATCCGGTAACCGGAGATGTTATTAACAAGCTTATAAGGCATTTGCATAATACGCTTAAAACGACTTCAATAACCGTAACGCATGACATGAAAAGCGCGTATCAAATTGCGGATAGGATAGCCATGCTTTATGATAAGCAGATAATTGGGATCGGAACGCCTGATGAAATTAAAAATTCAAAAAATCCAATTGTTAAACAATTTATAAATGGCGACGCGGAAGGACCTATAACTCAGGGGAATGGTTCCAGATTTTAAAAGGGGGAAATGTATGTATAGAAATGAAAAACTGGAATTAAAAGTGGGACTCTTTATGGGGGTCGGTGTATTTTTAATGTTTTTAATAGTTTTTTCCATCAGCGATATGTATGTTCTCAAAAAAGGGTATAACCTTTTTTCAGTGTTTGACATGGTTAACGGAATTACCGCAAATGCTCCGGTTAGGTTAGCTGGGGTCCATGTGGGAGACATAAAAAAAGCGGAAATTTATTTTGATGAAACACTGGGAAAACCTCGGGTTAAACTGGATATAAGAATTAATGGTGATGTAAAGATTTCAAGCGATGCAGTCGCAAGAATAAACACGTTAGGCCTTTTAGGAGAACAGTATTTGGAAATAACTCCGGGCAAGTCCAAACAGTTTTTAGAATACGGAGATAAATTGTTATCCAAGAATCCGATAAATGTTGGTTCTGAAATGGAAAAAATGAAAGAATTGATGCAAAGCACTTCTCAGCTTATACAGCATATTGAGCGCGGAGAGGGCACGCTTGGCAAACTTCTGACGGATGACACTTTGTATAATGATCTCACCGTTATTTTTGGAAGGCTAAAAAGAGGGGAAGGAACACTCGGCAAACTTCTTGTAGAAGAAGAAGTATATGATGATATGGAGGAATTTACGGAGGACATAAAAAAACATCCGTGGAAACTTTTACACAAAAGTTCGAGCAATGAAAAATAAAACAATATTTTTTATTTATTCGAAAACAGGTTCTTATTAAGTTCTGAAAAAGAAAGGAATTGGTAAAATGACAGTAAAATTTATTAGAGTCTTTTTTGTGGTCTTGAGCGCGGTTTGTGGATATTATTTATTGCCGCTATTGTCGGTTGTTCCGGCATGTTCGCCTCTTATCGGCGCGGGGATAGGGATGGCGAGTTCGCTTATTCTTATAATTATGGAAGCAAAACTAAAAGGTGTTTCTTTGAGGGACCTTTCAGCTAGTCTAGTTGGGCTTGGTTTCGGCTTTTTTATGGCGTGGATGATTACATTAATATTGCGGTTTATTCCCATGGATGAAATTTTTTATTCAGTGCTCAGAACAGTTTTTACTTTAACTTTTTGTTATTTAGGTATGGTAATATCAATAAAAGGAAAAGACGAATTCAATCTTGTAATTCCTTATGTAAGATTTTCTCGGGAAGATAGAAGAAGCCAGATATATCTTTTAGATACCAGTGTTGTTATTGACGGTAGAATCGCCGGTATATGCGAAACAGGTTTTTTAGAGGGGAAACTCATGGTGCCGCGTTTTGTGCTAAAAGAACTTCAGCAGATAGCAGATAGCGCTGATGATGCGAAACGCAATAGAGGCAGACGCGGGTTGGATATGTTGGAACGGCTTAAAACGGTAAAAGGCGCGGAAATTATAATACACGAAGAACCTTTACCCGAGATTAAGGAAGTGGATGCTAAGCTTGTTCGTCTGGCAAAAATACTGGATTGCCCAATTATTACGAACGATTTTAATTTAAATAAAGTTGCTAGACTGGAAGGCGTAGCGATTCTTAATATTAACGATCTTGCTAATTCTATGCGACCTGTGGTTTTTCCGGGAGAACAACTTAACGTTTATATTCGAAAAGAAGGAAAAGAAAGAAACCAGGGAGTTGCTTTTATGGATGACGGTACAATGATAGTCATCGATAACGCGAAAAAATATATTGGTAAAAACGTTAATATTGCCATAACAAGCGTTTTGCAAACGTCAGCCGGGAAAATGATATTTGCGAATTTGATAGAAAAAAACAATTCACAAAAAAGTAGAGCTCCTCATAGAAACGCGTAAAGGCCAAAGGCAGTGATTCCGACAATGAAGGAAATGAGAATAGGTGTTGGATATGACATACATAAATTAGATAGTGGCTGTAAGATGGTTTTGGGCGGGATTAACCTTGCTAGCTCAAAAGGTTCTCTTGGACATTCAGACGGTGATGTTTTAATCCACGCTATTTGCGATGCTATACTTGGCGCTTTAGGCGAGTGTGACATAGGGATTATGTTTCCTGACACGAACAGTAAATATAAAAATGCTGATAGTGTAGAGTTTCTATATGAAGTTAAAAATGTAATGCGGCGGAACGGGTGCCGGATAATAAATTTGGATTCGGTTGTTATTTGTGAAGAACCTAAAATAGCGCCATATCGTGAAAAAATAATTAATAAGTTAAGTGATGTTTTAGAAGTGTCTTCTGACAGAATAAATGTTAAGGGGAAAACGTCTGAGAAATTAGGTGATATTGGCGCAGGCAATGCTATTGAATCTCAGGTGGTAGTTCTTTTAGAAAAAGGATAGGGGTAGTCGAAGAATTTGGGATATAACTATAAAAGTGTTCGTAATTTTTGACATTATGTATATTTTACGATGGAGATGAAATATGAATTGGATATATGGAATTATTGGGGTAGGGGTTGGTTATTATATTGTCGTGCGTGCGGTTTTTTCTGAAGCAATAGAAACCGCTTTGCAAAGAGACCCTGCCGCGTTAAATTCTTTGACAATAATTTTTACTTATTCAGGGTTTCATGCTCTTGTTTTATATAGAATAGCGCATTTTTTGAAAAAAGAATGGAATATTCCTTTTTTTCCGCGGTTTATTTCACAATTCGCGAAATTTGTAACAGGCATTGAAATACATCCGGGGGCAAGTATTGGTAAAGGGTTTTTTATTGATCATGGCATGGGGGTTGTTATAGGGGAAACAACCATAATAGGTGATAACGTAACATTATTTCAGGGAGTTACTTTGGGTGGAACCGGGAAAGAAAGAGGCAAACGCCATCCGACTCTGAAAAACGATATTGTAGTAGGCGCTGGAGCGAAAGTGCTGGGAAATATTACCATAGGAAACAATGTGTCAATCGGAGCGAACGCTGTAGTTCTTCGGGATGTTCCGAGTAATTCAACTGTGGTTGGCGTACCCGGACGTGTAGCTAAGAAAAGTGGACGGCGTATTCCCGGCGGGATTAATCTTGATTATACATCATTGCCCGATCCCATGCAAAAACAGCTTGAAAAACTACAACATGAGATAGACCATATTGAACATGAAATAGAAGATTATCACAGTAGGAAAGACAAAGAAGACGAATAAATGGGTGGCGGATGACAACTCTCATTTAATCATTTCGCCGAAGGTAAAATTGTTATCCCGGACGAAGAGCCGGGATCTATTTAAAATGTGAAATTTTATTATTAAATCATCGTCGAGAGGTTTTATTGAAAATTCGATTGTAAAAAAACCGTGTCCGGCTTAAACAGGTTCTCGTCCGCCAGAAACAGTCTGCGGAACTCGCCTGACACAAAAACCAAACGCCTTTTGCATGAATGTAGATACAATGAAAATAGCTGAAGAATAATGATTACAATATACAATACACTTACGCGTCGGAAAGAAGAATTTAAGCCTTTAGAAGAGGGTAAAGTGCGGATGTACGTGTGCGGGCCTACGGTTTATGATGTGCCGCATATTGGACACGCGCGTAGCAGTTATATTTTTGACTGGATACGAAGATATTTAGAGTATTCGGGTTTTCGTGTGTGTTATGTCCGGAATGTTACGGATATAGATGACAAAATTATAAAAAAAGCCGCAGGGGAACTAAAAAAACGAAAAATAACCGGAACAGATGTTTTGTGCCGGAAAGTTAAAGAAGTCGCGGATTATTATTTAGAAATATATCATAGTCAAATGTCAGAAATGGGTATTAACGGTCCGGATTTAGAACCTAAAGCAACAGAAAACATTTCGCAAATGATAGAGTTTATAAGTGTTTTGATAGAAAAGGGATGTGCTTATGAGGTGGAAGGGAATGTATATTTTAGTGTTGAAAATTTTGCGGGATACGGGAAACTGTCTAATCGAGATAAAGAACAGATGATGAGCGCTGTTCGTATTGATCTGGATAAGAGAAAAAAATACCCGCTTGACTTTGCGTTATGGAAGTCTGTCAAGAAAGACGAGCCTTTTTGGGAAAGCCCCTGGGGAAAAGGACGTCCTGGATGGCATATTGAGTGTTCAGTAATGAGTACCAGTATATTTGGAGCACATTTTGATATACATGGAGGTGGATTGGATTTAATTTTTCCGCATCATGAAAATGAAATTGCGCAGGCAGAAGCGGCAACAGGCAAAGATTTTGCCAATTATTGGATTCATAACGGGCTTTTGACTGTAGAAAACGAAAAAATGGCAAAGTCTTTGGGGAATTATATTACCATTACGGATTTTTTGAAAAAATATAAAGATCCAGATTTTTTAAAAATAGCTTTTTTAAATAGTCATTACAGAAGCCCTATGGATTATAGTGATGAGCGAATGGAAGAGTCACGCCGGGTTAAGGAACGGATTGTGGTATTTTTTGATAAGGTTAATAAACTGCAAAGTAGGTGTTCTGGTGAGT
>JAHIZQ010000189.1 GCA_018814505.1 Candidatus Omnitrophota bacterium | reverse complement strand
TGTCAAGATCCTTCGACTCGCTTCGCTCGCTCAGGATGACAAAGAAAAAAATATCGCTCAGAATGGCAGAGAAAAAAATGTCGCCCAGGATGGCACTTTGATTCATTCGCTCAAAGCCCACCCTGCTTGTCCTGCTTATCCCGAGCGACGACAGAGGGGAGATTGTTTTGCTTCGGAGAACTGAACTATTACCTTTATTTGAGCATTTTTTTGAGTTTCGCGATTTGGTCGCGGTAAAGAATGGCTCGTTCAAACTGGAGGTTACGCGCGGCTTGTTCCATATCGCTTTCAAGCTGGTTTACAACTTCAAGGATATCATATTCTTCTTCTGTTTCTCCTGTCACATCCTGCACAATTTTCTTGGCCTGCCGATAAGCTTCTACGCCTTCTTTTATCGCCTTTTTTATTGTGGTTGGTTTAATCCCGTTCTTTTTATTAAAATCCAGCTGTTTTTCCCTTCTTTGATTCGTAATCTCTATGGTTTTTTTCATGGAATCCGTAATGTTGTCCGCGTATAAAAGCACTTCACCGTTCACGTTTCTCGCGGCTCTACCGGCCACCTGAACCAAGGAAGTCCAACTCCTTAAAAAACCTTCCTTATCAGCGTCTAAAACCGCGACGAGTGACACTTCCGGCATGTCCAGTCCTTCCCTAAGAAGGTTAATGCCAATAAGGCAATCAAATTTTCCAAGTCTGAGGTCCCGTATTATTTCTATACGGTCTAATGTATTTATCTCCGAATGAAGATATCTGACTCTTAATTTCATTTCTGTTAAAAAACGCGTAAGTTCTTCCGCGAGTTTTTTGGTTAATGTGGTAACCAGAGTCCGTTCTTCTTTTTTCGCACGTTTTTTTATCTCTTCCGCCAGGTCATAAACTTGCCCTTCAGTAGCACGCACAATTATTGGAGGGTCGATAAGCCCGGTAGGCCTTATTACCTGATGCGCTACTATTTTGCTTTTAGAAATTTCAAAGTCAGAAGGCGTCGCTGAAACAAACAAAATCTGATTTGCTAGCTGTATAAATTCTTCAAATTTTAAAGGACGGTTATCCAAAGCCGACGGCAGGCGAAATCCATAATCAACTAAAGTTTTTTTCCGCGCCTGGTCGCCGTTATACATAGCTCTAAGTTGAGGTAAAGTCACATGAGATTCATCAATGATTATAATATAATCATCCGCGAAATAATCCAACAAGCACCACGGCCGGCTACCCGCCGGACGCGCGGAAATATGCCTTGAATAGTTCTCGATCCCGTTGCAATAACCCAGTTCTTTCAACATATCCAAATCAAATTTTGTTCGGGTTTCAAGCCTTTGCGCTTCTAAAATTTTGCCTTCATTCCTGAGTTCTGTAAGACGTTCTTTTAATTCTTTTGAAATGGATTCTACCGCTTTTTCGATTTTTTCGTCTGTCGTAACAAAATGTTTCGCGGGATATACTGACAATTTCTCAAGATTTATAAGAATGTCGCCCGTCAGGGGGTCTATTTCCGATATACGCGTAATTGTATTTCCAAAAAATTCTATTCTATAAGCGGTTTGTTTATATGCCGGAAAAATTTCGACAATTTCACCTCTAACTCTAAACTTTCCTCTTTGGAGTCCAAAATTATTACGTTCATACTGTATGCTGACTAATTTTTTGAGGACTTCTTCCCTTTCTGTTTCTTGAGAAAGTTTCAGGTTTACAAGCATATTGGAATAATCTTCCGGCGAACCTAATCCATAAATACATGACACGCTAGCAACAATCAATACGTCTTTACGGGAAAAGAGAGAACTTGTCGCGGACAAACGCAAGCGGTCAATATCATCGTTTATCGCGGCATCCTTCTCAATATAGACATCCGTTTGAGGGACGTATGCTTCCGGCTGATAGTAGTCGTAATAACTTACGAAATATTCGACAGCGTTTTTTGGGAAAAAAGTTTTAAATTCTGAAAAAAGTTGGGCCGCCAAAGTCTTATTATGCGATATAACCAGTATCGGCTTATTAACTTGTTCTATTATGTTTGCCATGGTAAAAGTTTTACCACTACCGGTAACACCCAAAAGTGTCTGAAAAGGATTTTTGCTTTGAAGAGAACGAGTGATTATTTCAATAGCTGACGGTTGGTCTCCCGCCGGTTTCAATTCTGTTATAAGTTTGAATTTTTCCACTATTCACCATTCACTATTTTCTAAAAATCACTTCTAAACTGAAATCAACAGGATCAACCGAAGCCGTAAGTGACCCAATTGAAATAATATCCACGCCTGTTTTCGCATAATTCATTATATTGTCTTTGGTTATACCACCTGAAACTTCAAAAATAACTTTTTGTTCCAAGCCTTTTCGATTGCGTAATTCCACGGCATGCAATACTGTTTCCGGGGTCATGTTATCCAACATTATAACATCTGGTTTTTCTTG
>JAHIZQ010000188.1 GCA_018814505.1 Candidatus Omnitrophota bacterium | reverse complement strand
TGCTAATTACACAATATATCAATGCTGTCCGGGGAAAATTATGTATAAAAAATGGGAAAAAGACGTATTTTGTTAGAGTGTAAAATAGCTAGATCTTTTATTATTGAAACCCTATACATTTGTGTTAAAATAAATATGTCACAATATAGGTAACTTTTGATAATATAACATAAATATTATTATCTAAGGAGAAAAAAATGAATCGTCTGTCTAAACTTTTTATTCTGTTGCTTGTTTTAATATTTTGTAGCAAAATTGTGTTTGCTGAAGATATCATAGAACGATATCCAAGTGAAAATTGGCTACGTATAATTAAAGACAACGGGTGTATTTATGAGTATACCGATGAGGAACTTTTTGTTGAGGAATGGAGTACGTATGGAAGACTTTTATTGGTTTATGAATATGACGAAGTTAATGAAATCTGGTTTTATAAAACGTGGGATTGGGATGCCTATTCAGAAACTGATCAAGTGTTAGTTACAGTATACGAGGGTGACTATGTTTTGGAGGGAGATTGTAGTCCTGCGTTAAGCGCCGTTCAAACTCAGCACAGAAGAGAAAGTTGTCTCTATGATCATAAAAATGTCTGGAATGTGGATACTCAAGAAAACGAGTGGGTGGAGAGAGAAAAAACAATTTACAATACTGGTGGGGAAATTGTTTTAGAAAAATATTTTAGGAACGAACTTGGATACTTGATAAAGAACATAGATACTGCGACAGATACTTACTATACTTACGAATACTACGATATTGATTCGCTGAAAGATGTTATACACTACAAGAAAGAATATGCGTATGATAATGATACGCAGGAAGCAAATATTTTAGCGGGTGGATCCGGAACTCTGGTAGCTTCTTACGAATATATTGACACCAATTATATGGTAAAATGGGGTGTTGACGGAACCATAACCACGATGCTTTTGGATTCCTCTGGCAAATCGTATAACAACACTTATCTAAATCCTTCTGACAATATTCTACACATTTACAATTGGGATGATTCTTGGAACCTTACGCAGGTAAGAAAAGAGTACCCTGATGGTACAATTGAACTATGTGTTCCGGACGATCCTGAAGATAATGTTTGGCCGCTTGTCGAAAAACGTATTCCAGCTGAAAAAACTTTCATAAAAGGAGTCAACCTTCCCTGGGTGAATTATGGGTATGACTTAGGAGTAAATACTAAAACTGGTACTTATGACGGGTTTTCCAAAAATATTAAAAAGCTTTATGAAAAAATGGATAAGGTCAAAGGTAATTGTGTAAGAGTATTTTTATTTGCGGATCTTAGGGCTGGGGTTGAATTTGATGAAGACGGAACTCCGATAGGTTTTACTGAGAGAGTGTATGAAGACATGAACGCACTTTTAGATTGTGCCAAGGCATTGGGCATTAAGCTTATGCCGGTTTTGTTTGATTACATGATAGCAGATGGTGTAGGCGGAAATGATGTTGGCGAGCACTCTGAACTCATAAAGGATCCCGCAAAAAGAAGCGCTCTTGTTGAATTGTTCAGAAATTTTATAAAAGAGTTTGGTGACCATGAGTCAATTTATGCGTGGGATGTTATGAACGAGCCGGAATGTTCCGCAGGTGTGAGTGGAATTAACATTTCGGATCTTCAAAGTTTTGTTGAAGCTTTTACAGGTATGATTCACACAGAAACATCTGAAGCAAAAGTTACTATGGGAAGCTTGAATAAAGAAAATATGCAGGAGTATTGGACAAATATAGGCTTGGACATTTATCAATTCCATTACTATGACCATATGGGTAGCGCTGAAGATTATTTAACAGCATTACAGGGACTTGGGAAACCAGTTATTGTCGGAGAAATTGGGTCTACTAATGTATCTGACAAATTGAGTCTTATTAGAGAAAACGGTTATAGCGGAGGACTTTTTTGGCAAGATGATAATGTCACAGATGAGAGAACTATAAGTGATGAAGAGTATCAAATAATAAACGATAACGCGTATGGATATGGAACGGTTTATACATATTATGGTTCAGGTTGTTTAAAAACTAAAACTTTGTCTGTTGCAGATGAATTTGGAAACGTGTTGTATCATTTCATAGATGAAGCATTTCACACAAATGATACCCCTGATAATCCTTCTGATGATTATGGACGCGTTGATAAACAAGTGTCAGCGGAATATGATGGTGACGGTGCGAAGGCATACCGATATGAGTATTTTGAAGGAACAGATTCTATTTCGACGAAATATTGCTACAAAGATGCTGATGTTAGCGACGTGGCCGATCCGATATTAGATAATCTCCAAGTGACATACGGATATTATGAAGATGAGAGATTACACTTGAAAACTATTGAAGAACCGCAAAACGGAGATGTTAAATACAAATACTATGATGAGGCGTTTTACAATGTGGGAGAAATCGGAGAATATGGGCGTTTGTACATTATTTACAAAGAAGATGGGACAACACTTATATACGTAGAGTATTGGGCGGGGACAGACATTCCTAAAGTTGTAAAAGGAAAAAGTTCGAGTGGCATAGTTTTAGTAACATATGAGTATGACCAGGACAATAATTTAATAAAAGAAACACGAGCGGATAATACCTATAAGACGTTTAGCGATTATTATGGAGAAGGATTGCCGAAATACGTGAAAGAATATAATGCCCAGGCGGAATTACAGATAACATATGAATATAATGAGGAAGGTCAGTTAGTAAAAGAGACGGACGAAGTAGCAGGAGGATATAAGCTTTTTAAAGAATATTACGATGGAACGGGGCAGGCAAAGTATGTAGAAGAATGGAACGCGAG
>JAHIZQ010000187.1 GCA_018814505.1 Candidatus Omnitrophota bacterium | reverse complement strand
CAACATATCGTGCAAAACTCCAGGTTTATCTTTCACAGAAAAAACAACAGAAGTTTTGTCCTCTCCTGAGACCTTACTCATATGCTTACCCAAAACTAAAAACCGGGTAATATTAACGGCATTATCCTCTATTGATTTAGCTAGGATTTTAAGACCATACTTTTCTGCCGCAAGTTCACTTGCTATACAAGCGGAATCCGCGTGTTTAGCGGCTATTTCCGCTCCTTTTGCCGTAGAAGCAACATCCTGAAGTTTTGCCGCTGGCAGATTCTTTTCAAGCCACATACGACACTGCCCGAAAACTTGAGGATTTGAATAAATCTTTTTTATCAAATTTTTGTTGTTTTTTTGGCAAAGCAGGCTGTGCCTTATACGCCGATAAATCTCGGAATAAATCACAAGAGGCGAATCAACAAACATATCCAAGGTATGATTAATTGCTCCTTCGGTAGAATTTTCTATTGGCACAACACCATAATCCACGTTTGATTTTTCGACCTCCCTAAAAACATCAGAAATCGTATTACAGGAAAGGTATTCGACACTTGATCCAAACTTTTTTAATGCCGCCTGGTGCGTAAATGTACATTCCGGACCTAAATACGCCACACATATAGGCTGTTCCAAAGAAAGACACGCTGACATAATTTCACGGTATATCGCTCTTATTGAAGCTGAAGTCAAAGGACCTTTATTTTTCGCGACAATACGCGCATAAACCTGGCTCTCTCTATCCGGACTATAAATCGGATGCTTTTTATCCTTTTTAACCTCACCGATTTTAGAAGTAACCATACCACGTTTATTAATCAATTTTACAATGGCAGAATCTATTAAATCTATTTCTTTTCTAAGTTCCGTCAAATTCTGTGAATTCGTCGTCATGGGACTCCTTTTTTACTAATTCCGTAGCTTCTATAACTACATCTGCGTTTGTCGAAACCGAAACAGCGCTTGAAGAAATATTTTCTTCCTCATTTTTAACCAAAACCTGTTTTGCCGGTTTCGTGTATTCTAAATCTTCTTCCGCAAATTCACGTAACACGGGCAAATCGTTTAAAGAATTTAATCCAAATATTTCCAAAAACTTCTCTGTAGTTCCATAAACCAAAGGCCGGCCGAGAACATCCCTTCTTCCCCTAACTTGTATCAAATCTTTATCTAACAGCGCTTTCATAACTCCGCCCACATTCACACCTCGTACAGCTTCAACTTCCGCTCTTGTAACGGGCTGTTTGTAAGCTATTATAGCTAA
Organism: Candidatus Omnitrophota bacterium; assembly: GCA_018814505.1. Lineage (GTDB taxonomy): Bacteria > Omnitrophota > Gorgyraeia > Tantalellales > Tantalellaceae > JBDRNE01. The sequence goes on along the minus strand of JAHIZQ010000187.1, from coordinate 3,932 downwards.
AGTTTCTAATGATGGTCCGCTCAACCGATCTATGTCTTTTTTATACAAATTGCTTATCCAGGGCATATATTCGGGTTTAGTAAATATCCTGCATTTGCCTCCAACTTCCATAATGCTAAAAGCTCTTCCTGAAGTTTCATAATCTTCTTTCAGAGATTGAACCGCCTCCTCTACATCTTTTAGGTCTACGGATGTAATCGCGTCTACTAAATCCTGAGCGCTTAATCCTTCCTCTGAAACAATAAGAAGCGCTTCTATTACATTTTTTATTCTACCAATATTCTCCATATTTTTACCTTTGTTCTTGTTTAATTACCGAAAAAATCTCTCCCGTACGCCGGCTGACAGACTAACCAAATAACGGATTAACTGACTGACTTAACCAATTCGGGATTTCTAATAATTTCGATTTCCTCAAAAGAACTTTTTTGAACAACAAGAATTTCTTTCATCTTCATTAATTCTAATATAGCCAGAAAAAAAGTAATTATTTCATCTTTATTTTTAACTTTTTTAAAAAGCTCTAAGAAATACATTTTGGGCCGTTCTGACAAAATATGATATATCTCATGAATCTTATCACTAACCGTAAAACGGTCTTTTATAACCTTATGAAACGTTGCTTTCGGCACACTTTTAAGCACTTTCCTGAATGCGGTAATCAAATCGAAAAGACTTGCTTCAAAATACTCTGAGCCGTCTTCAGAAATTATTTTTCCCTTGTTAGTAATACCTTTTCTTAAGAAAATTTCTTTATTTTGATTATATTTTTCCTGTAAAACTCCAGCGGCCTCTTTATACTTCTTGTACTCCAACAGTTTCCGAACAAGTTCGTCTCTTGGGTCTTCCTCTTCTTCGGGTTCAACAGACGATTCCTCTGGCGGCAAAAGCATTTTGCTTTTGATATGCATCAGTGTAGCGGCCATTACCAAAAAGTCTCCCGCAATCTCCAGATCTAGTATCTTCATTAAATTAATGTACTCTAAATATTGATCGGTAACTATGGTAATTGGAATATCATAAATGTCAATTTTTTCTCTTTTAATAAGAAATAGCAAAAGATCTAGTGGACCTTCAAAAATATTAAGTTTTATTTTATATGACATATGTTATTTTAAGTACGTTTTCACTTAGGGGCAGGTCACGCCCCCCCCCTACATCATCTGGTGAAGACACTTTTTCACTTTCCCCATTGTTTTTTTCGCGGTCTCCCGAGCTCTTTCTGTTCCATCCTTAATGATTTTTTCCGCGTCACTATCTGAAATATTTAATCTTCTTTGTCTAATCGGCTCCAAAAAAGCGTTTATTGCTATTGTAAGTTTTTGCTTAACTTCTACGTCACCAACCTTGCCTTGCTGGTATCTCTTTTTAAGATCAGACACCTCTTCTTTATTCATGTTAAACAAATCATGGTAAATAAAAACAGGATTTCCTTCAACCGTACCGGGAATATCAGCGCGAGTTCTGTTGGGATCTGTATACATACCGTATACTTTTTTCTTTACGGTTTCAGCCGTATCTGATAATGAAATAAAATTGCCGTAACTTTTAGACATCTTTCGATTATCTAATCCCACCAATTTTGAAACTTTAGTTAACATGGGCTTAGGTTCCTTAAATATATCTTTCGCATATAAAGAATTAAACCGTCTGATAATTTCCCTTGCTAACTCTAAATGGGGCAATTGATCTACTCCAACCGGCACAATATCCGCGACATAAAGCGCAATGTCCGCGGTTTGAAGAACCGGATACCCCAAGAAACCGTATGTTGCAAGCATTCGACCCTTTATTTCTCTAAGCTGTTCCTTGTATGTCGTACATCTTTCCAGCCACCCTAAAGGAGTCAACAACCCAAACACCATTGCCAATTCCAAATGTTCAGGAATCATGCTCTGAACAAAAACGACACTTTTTCTCGGATCTATTCCACAGGAAACCCAGTCTTTTACTATCTCAATACTATTTTTGCGTATATCTGAAGGGTTTTCATACTCACTCATCAAAGCATGCCAATCGGCTACCATAAAAAAACATTCGAATTCTTCCTGAAGTTTAATCCAATTATTTAAAGCACCCACAAGATGCCCCAAATGCAATCTGCCCGTAGGCCTCATTCCGCTAAGAATTTTTTGCTTTTTCATGTTCATCTTTCCAGAAAAACGTTTCGTGAATCACCATTACGCTTTGAGTCTTCTTGCCACTTTTTCTATAATAAACGCTTCAATGATATCATTTTTTCGAATATCATTAAACCCTTTTATTGAAATACCGCATTCAAACCCGTCCTTAACATCCCTTACATCGTCTTTAAATCTTTTAAGAAAATTAATCTCTCCTTCAAATACTATTTCCTGTCCTCTTTTAATTCTTATCTTGTCTTTTCTGTGAATAACTCCTTTTGTGACCGCGCATCCGGCGGCTTTACCTGTTTTAGAGGGAAATATTTCCCGAATCTGAGCGGTTCCTTGAAAAACCTCTATTTCCTCGGGTTCTAAAAGACCTTCCATCCCGGCTTTTACATCAGCCATTGCTTCATAAATAACGTCATAAATATGAAAATCAATTTTTTCATTTTTGGCAAGACTTTCCGATTGTGAATCGATTTTAACATTAAATCCGATTATAATAGCATTCGAAACCATGGCTAACATAACATCCGATTCATTAATATTGCCGACCGCGGTATGTATTAAACTGACTTTTACTTCACTCGCACTAAGCTGTTGTAAGGACTGTTTAAGAGCTTCTGCTGACCCTTGTACATCCGTTTTTAAAATTATTTTAAGTTCTTTTATCTCGCCTTCCAAAATACGTGCGTATAAATCCTCCAGAGTGACTCTTTGGCTTCCAGCCATATTCTTATGCCTATCTGCTCCCTGTTTCAGCACAGCTAATGTTTTAGCCTTTTTTTCATCTTTTACCACAAAAAATTCTTCCCCAGCTGACGGCACACCTTGCAAACCTAAAATCTCAACCGGGGTTGAAGGAAACGCTTCCTGAATACGTTCTCCCAGATTATTCATCATTGCCTTAACTTTTCCATAATAGATGCCACATAAAACAACATCCCCGCCACGTAAAGTACCGTTTTGAACCAGCAAAGTGGCAACTACACCTTGTCCGGGAGTTTTTTTACTTTCTATTACGACACCTCGCGCTCTTAACTTGGGATTAGCTTTAAGTTCAAGCATTTCAGATTCAAGCATAAGCATTTCAACCAGATGGTCAACACCTTCACCGGTAAGCGCGGATACCTCAACCATAATTGTTTTACCACCCCAATCTTCAGGAGTAAGCCCTTCCTGTTGAAGACCTTTTTTTACATGATCGGGATTCGCCCCGGGTAAATCACACTTATTTATTGCCACAACTATAGGTACATTCGCCGCCCGCGCGTGATCTATCGCTTCTTTTGTTTGTGGCATAACACCGTCATCAGCGGCAACAACTAAAACAACGACATCCGTTGCATTAGCTCCTCGCGCGCGCATTGCTGTAAAAGCCGCGTGACCCGGCGTATCTAAAAACGTTACTGACCCTTTAGGCATTTCAACTTTATAAGCCCCGATATGCTGGGTAATCCCGCCTTTTTCATCCTTAGTTACCATAGTTTTACGTATATAATCCAATAAAGAAGTTTTTCCGTGATCCACATGCCCCATAAAAGTAACCACTGGCGCCCTTGCTATGCCTGCGGCTTTTTTATGATCGTGGTGTTCCGCCATAAGCTCTCTTTCTAAAGCTTCAATAGTCTGGGAAACTTCCAGTTCATAGCCAAAATGGGCCATAATATCCCGCGCTATGCCCTCTTCCAAATCTTGATTTATGTTGATAAACGCGCCTTTATCCATAAGGTACTGAATTATCAAATTCGGTTTTATGTTTATGCGCGGCGCAAGAACTCTCACGCTTACAGGCATTTGTATTTG
>JAHIZQ010000186.1 GCA_018814505.1 Candidatus Omnitrophota bacterium | reverse complement strand
TATGAAACTACTACTGGCAATTCCGGTGCAAAGTTGCCACCCATTCCATTTGAAAGCGGACTCTATTTCCGGTCTTTAAAATCTATTTGTAAATCATTGAAATCAGCGTACAATTAACCTATATTTAACCTTTTTTTATTTTTTTAAAGGAGGTTAAATGTCAAACAGGAGGTTAAACGTGCGCAAAATACAGGAAATATTACGTCTTCACTATGGTGAAACAAAGCTCAGTAATCGCCAGATTGCAAACAGTTTAAAAATATCAAGACCCACAGTTAAAAACTGCCTTGTACGTTTTGAAGCATCAGGCGTTAAATGGCCGCTGCCTGATAATATTACCACTCAAAACTTATACAACCAACTTTATTCTACAACTACAGTTAAAAGTAAACGAACAATCCCCGATTGGGAAAAAATCCAGCAGGAGTTCGCACGCCCAAATGTAACTCTCCGCTTACTTTGGGAAGAATACAAAGAGACCTACCCGAATGGATTTGAAAAATCTCAATTTTATGAACATTATCGTCGATATGTTAAAGCGAATAAGCCGCCATCAATGCACATAGATCACAAGGGTGGCGACAAGCTATTTATCGACTATAGCGGTAAAAAGCTGTCATACATAAACAAGCTAACTGGTGAAATTGTTCCTGTTGAGTTGTTTGCCTGCTCCTGGGGTGCCAGTAGCTATTCATACACAGAAGCTACTCATAGTCAAAAAATCCCTGATTGGATACAGTCGCATATAAGAGCTTTCAGGTACTTTGGCTGTACTTGTTCCAGACAACATAAAATCCGGCGTAATTAAGGCTAATCTGTACGATCCAGACCTTAATCCTGCTTACTTTAAGCTTGCTGATTATTATAAGACAGCAATACTCCCTGCACGTTCTCGAAAACCCAAAGACAAAGCAGTTATTGAAAGCAATGTAGGCCACCTCCAATGCTATATTCTCGGGAGATTAAGAGACAGAACGTTTTTTAGTCTGTCAGAAATAAATCAGGCAATTTGCAAAGAACTGGAAGGTTATAACGACAGGCCAATGCAGTTGTATAAAATATCAAGAAAAGAACGTTTTCTCGAACTCGATAAACCCTATGCGAATTCTTTACCCGTGAATGATTTTCCATATATCAGAATAAAGAATGATGTGATGGTTCAAAAAGATTATCATGTTTCATACGAGAAACATTTTTACAGCGTCCATTATGTATTGTGCGGTAAGCGTGTTGATGTATGGCAATCAAAACAAACAATTGAAATATATTATGATTTTAAAAGAGTTGCCAGTCACAAGCTTGGAGTAAAGGAATATGGATATACAACAAATGAGGACCATATGCCGGAAATCCATAAATTTGTCAAGGGATGGACTCCAGGATTTTTCTTGAATCAAGCTATAAAAGTAGGGCCATATACCGTGAAGGTGATAAAGCATATCCTGGAAAACAAAAGACACCCTGAATTAGGATTTAAAAGTTCACTCGGTGTATTAAAATTAGCAAAAGAATGCGGCAAACAAAGAATGGAAAAGGCGTCCCGACGTTCATTGTTTTACAGTCAGGTAAGCTACAAAGGTATCAAATCTATTCTTGAACAAAAACTTGATTCTGAGCCACTCCCGGAAAATGTAATAACCGATGTTTTTAAACAAACAAATTTGTTTCACGAAAATATTCGTGGAGCAGAATATTATTTGAATTAATCAAGGAGGTCTTTGTGTTGTTAGAACAAACAATTGCTAAAATGGGAACCATGCGTCTTACATCTATGGCTAATTCTTTCAAAGAACGATTAAGCCGAGGCGATCATAATGATTTATCCGTCGAAGAATTTGTCGGCTTGTTAATCGACGACGAATTTTCAGCGAGACAGAACCGAAGATTGTCCCGTATGATCGGCAAAGCTGATTTTAAACCTGAAAACGCGTGTATTGAAAACATCATTTATAACCCTACACGCGGCTTTCAAAAAAAAGATATTATGCAATTTACTCAAACTACCTGGCTGAATAATTGTCAGAATATTATTTTCGTCGGACCCACCGGTACCGGCAAAACATATCTATCGGAAACGATTGGGCTGCAAGCGTGTAAAATGGGATTCCCAGTAAAAAAAATCCGCCTTACAAGGCTGTTTGAAGAAATACGCTCTCACAGAGGAGCCGGCCTTTACTTGAAATTTGTTGAAAAATTAAATAAATTCAAAGTCCTGATTATTGATGATTTCCTAATGGCAAATGTCACAAATCAGGATTTAACTGAATTGATGGATGTGTTGGAAGACCGAAACATGCGTTCTTCAATAATCATTACAACACAATATCCTATTAATAAATGGCACTCCCTGTTACCAGATCCTACGGTAGCTGACGCTATCTGTGACAGATTAAAACATGGTTCCATTATCTTCAATCTGAAAGGAGAATCGATGAGAAAAAAATACAAAAAATAGTTGATTATAATAAGGTCTTTTAATATTTTATTATTTGTACGATGATTAAATATTTACATGGCAACTTTCAGCCGGAATAGGTGGCAACTTTCGACCGGAATGGGTGGCAACATTCACCGGAATAGGCATCTCTTCCTCAACATCTGTTGTTAAAAAATATTCGGTAAGTTGAGGTCATCCCGTGGCAAGACACTCCATTGGCTAAATTCACTTCTTTT
>JAHIZQ010000185.1 GCA_018814505.1 Candidatus Omnitrophota bacterium | reverse complement strand
ATTTCCCGTTTGAAGTTCTTCTTTCAATTCAGATAGAGTACGATTTCCCTGCTCTTCACTAATATCTGCAATAATTCCAATTCCACCATTCTTTACAATTGAACAAATAAATCCTTTCCCGAGCAAACCAGCTCCACCGGTAACAATTACTTTCCTCTCCGTATTTTCCGTCCTCAATTTCTATCCTCTAGTTATAAAAACTTTGGATTCAGCCAATTATCAGTAGCATCAATTAGATTCTGATAAGCTTATTGGCTTCTAAATGTTTTCCTCTTAATATCTTACACACACTCAACGAACAAAACGACGTTATTGTATAATACACATATACATACTGTCAAGACTCTTTCGTGGAACCAATTCACATAAAATCTGTAAGCTTTTAACCCGAATATTTCTCGTAATATTGCATTTTTTGAAAAGAAATTTGTTACGCAGTTATGCTACACAAAGTACAAAATATAATGAAACGTTCTAGCGATACGTCATCAAAACCAAAGAGGAAATGAAAAATAACTTTTTAAGACTTAACATGGAGAGGGGAAACTTAACTAAAATCTACAAAAAAATCTCATCATGCTTTGCCTATCCCCATAAACCCAAGCGCCCCCACTATGTTTTTTCTAAGATCTTCAAAAAACCTTATGTTCATTAAACTTTTTAAGATAATAGAATGCCCTGTAATAAAACTGCTTGTAGCCTCCATCCATCAGGTCTTTTAACTCATCTATTGTCATGAAATCCGGAACATGTCCTATTTTCAAAACAATCTGAGGACTCTCTGTGATTTATGCGCTCTTTTTGTCACGTTTTGAGACTAATGTATCTTCTATCAGCAAATGATCCAGACCAGAAAGTTCAAACGCGCGCAAAGAATCTTTCACATCATTCACGATAGGCTCACCATGCAAATTAAAACTAGTATTCAACAAGGCTGGAATACCCGTTAATTGTCGAAATTCTTCTATCAAATTATAATAGCCAGTACTTGTTTTCTTTGAAACAAATTGTGGTCTAACTGTCTTGTCGTAGGGATGCGTCCCCGCATGAATATTCCGGTATAAATCCGGAAAAGTGCTAAATGCAAGCGCCATGAACGGAGCTTTTATTTTCTTTGGATTAAGAATATACTCATCCGTGTATTCTTCGAGTATTGACAAAGCAAAAGGCATCCAAAAATCTCTTCTTTTAATCATTCTGTTTATTTTTTGTACTACATCATTTTTACTTGGATCAGCCAAAATACTGCGATTACCCAATGCTCTTGCCCCAAACTCCGCACAGTCGCAAACCCTGGCTATAATATGTCCTCGAGCCAATAATCTAGCTACTTCGGCATTTGAAACGTTTTTATTTACATTATAGCGGTCGGAAACAAACTCTTCGCCAATAGATCTCAAGTCATCCTTAACATCATACCCTATGCACAAACTTTCTACCGGTCGATTGTTCTTATTCTTTCGATTCAGATAATAGCATCCGCCAAGACTGAGAGATTCATCTCCGCCTGAACCGCAAACGAACAACGAAGAAACACACGGTAATTCCGCGATGGCCATATTCATTTTCACATTCATCGAGATCCCGCCGCTAAGTACAATTTTTTTAATACCGGTTTTTTTGACAACATCTTCGATAAGCTCTTTTGCCAAGGTTTCCACATACAATTGGACGGCAGCGGCAATATTATCAAAACGATATTCTTCCCAATGTTTTTTCAAATAAGAAAATAAGTCTTCCGGACGATTTTTGTATACAATTTTCATATCCTCAACCTGTGAGATATCTTTGATAACGTCAAACGGACCTTGGCAGTAAGATTTTTTCGCGTAAGGCGCAAGCCCCATAACCTTATACTCATGTTCGTCCGGACGCATGCCTAAAATCAAAGTTGCCATCTTATACACCCGTCCAACATCATTTTGACAAGACTCAGCCAGCAATTCGAGCCCATCATTTGATGCTTTCCAAACAGTCTGATTCCGTCCGTCCCCCCATCCGTCCAGCGTAATAACGATACTATCCTCTCCGAGAAAAGGACTCCCATAATAGGCATAATGCGCGTGACAAGTATGGTGGTCAATGAAGCGTATTTTATTACGCTCTACACCTAAATGTTTAGATAAAGTTTTAGTTTGTTCATCGCGAAAAAGACTAAAACTTTTATTATAGTCCCTCAATACTTCATCTGTTAGAAAAGAGTAATCAAAATAATGGGGCTCTTTATTGAACTTTTCTGAATCACGTAGCCATTTTAAGTACTCGAAACACGTTTCATTTTCCATATTCATTTTTGGGAGATAGTATCTTTTTCCGTAATAATCGAGATAATCCCTCACAGAAAAATTAAGCGAATATTTTGATTTAACAAGAATGCCGCTTAAATTGGTCGACGTATAAGCAATTCGTGAAAGATCCTGCCCCCTAATGCCAACCTTACTCATACAATAATCAATTGAACACTTGGGATAACCGGTATGATTTTTTTTACGTGTAAACCGCTCTTCCTGCACCGCGACTATTATCTTACCATCCCGCATAAGCGCGCAAGAGGCGTTATGCCCACAATGAATCGCTAAAATATATTCGTTTTCCATAATAATAAACCTTTACCTTTTTTTGTTTTTTGAATAGCCACAGTTGAGAAATAAAAAACTAAAACATGATAACTTCTTTTTTCTTCATACTACTCCACGATATACAGCTGAATGTCATCAACATAAAATTTGCAAAAAGCACAAGATGTGTCAATAAGCACTTTGTCTATTTTCATGTTATCAACAGACCATTTATGCTGTAAACCGTTTTCGCGGGCTTTTTCATATAAGTTTTCCAAACCATATTCTATCCAGCCATTTTCCAAATTTTTCCGGTAAGTTGAAGACGTAATCCCGCATCTGCCACTAGGAGGATAAGTAGTATTAACCCGCAAGTCTCCCTTAAAACTTCCGTTACTTTTTATAAACACTCTTATTCCCAAAGACAAATCGGGATTATTTAACGGGATATCTACTGTTTTTGCCCAATAATCATTACGTCCGCCAGCATATTCTACATTGAAATACTCTGAACTTTTACCGCTCACGGCTTCTTCCTCTGAAATACTATGTTCGTTTACTCGGGGTTCACTCGATTTTGCCCACGGTCCTAAAACAGGAGCGTCCTTTTCTTCAAAATCTTCTAAAATTACAAATATGTCTCCTCCCCAAATGTGTTCCTTTTCGCTCTTCCGTCCGCCTTTAGGATAAAGTTTATGTAACGCTTGCAAAACATCCACCGGGCTCAGGTATTTTAAAATTTCTTTGGTGTAAAACATCCTGGCGTCATCCCATTTTTGAGATTCAACAAGCTCTTCCCCAAAGATAAAACAATCTGTAGCCTTTTTGTTTTTAGTTTTAGTTAAAATTACGTCCCATTCCACTGTTGCCATTGTGTTTTCACCTAAGGCAACATCATAACCGTTTTTAAGTTCAATT
>JAHIZQ010000184.1 GCA_018814505.1 Candidatus Omnitrophota bacterium | reverse complement strand
CCGCGAGTTTTTGAACTTCTTTCTTCTTTGAATTAAGCGCTAAAAACGCAAACTCCTCTCCTCCGTACCTGGCAACAATATCGCCCGCGGAAGAAATCGCTTTCAGTTTACGTCCTATCTTTTTCAGAACAGTATCGCCCGAAATATGCCCGTAATTATCATTAAACTTTTTAAAATCATCAATATCCATCATGAAAAGCGCGAACGAATTACCGGAAAATGAAGCTCTTTTAATTTCTTCATCTACCCTTTCCATAAAGTACCGATAAACATAAAGTCCGGTAAGACTGTCTTTTATCGCTAACTCTTCTGTCTGGCAATAAAGCCTAGCGTTTTCAACTGCGACAGCGGCAAGTTCCCCGATAATGTCAATAATCCTTAATTCATGCTGACTGAAAGCCGCCTCACGCGGAGAATCCACACGTAAAAACCCCAGAACACGGCTTTCGATTATCAACGGTTTAATCACCAAAGAAACCGCATCATCGCCCATGTTTTCCATATTTACCGAAAATCTGAAATCCTTTCTAATGTCTTTAACTACAAGGCTTTTCATGTTCTCATGTACCCATTTATTGAACATATCACCTTTCCCGCAAATAAAATTTTTTCGTTTTTTACCTTTTGCTGAACTGGTTAGAGAAAAATTTTTAGCAACATGGTTTATTTCAAAAAATAGCACTCTGTTGTCTTTATCAAAAACTCGAAACGTCTCTTCAGTTACAATCTTTATAACTTCTTCCCGGGAAAGAGACAAACTCAAACTGTCAGCAATGCTTTTAAGTTTTAAGAGGCTCTCAATTTTTTCGTTCATAGCTAAAACTTCAGCGTTCCTATTCTTAAAGTGTTCCCTCAAAAGATTTATATCTTCCTGTATCTTTTCGTTAGAAACGGTATACTCCTGTTCCGCGATACCGATTTTTTTTGATACGTAATATCCTATTAAACTGCTTAAAAAAAAGGCTAAGATAAAAACACTATAATAGTAAGGATCCAAATCTGTGATGGAATCATAAAGAAATATCATTGCGGCAAGGAAAGAAGCCAATCCTCCGAAAACACCGAACAGACTCCAGAAAAACATGACAACAAGGCTCATCATTATAATTATTCCTATAACAACAAGCTCAAGATGCTGAAAATAACTTCCTAAGAATGGCACAATTTTATTGAGACCGTATAACAACCCTATAAAAAGGACAGTTACAGCTACCCTGAGGAGATTTCTTTGAGTGAAGGGGGTCATGAAAAAACTCGTATTTTGTTATATAATCGTTTTTTCGGTAGTTTTATCGAAAAAATGAACTTTACTCATATCAAAAACAATATCCATATCCTGGTTAATTTGTGGATCCGCGTCTCCGGAAACCCTGGCAACCAACACATGGCGTCCCGTATTCATATAGATGTACACATCTGATCCTAAATGCTCAACAACCTCACATGTTATTGTAACAATATTTTCAGGTGGAGCTTCTGAAACAAAAAGTTTGTCATAAATATCCTCGCTACGTACTCCCAATATGACATCTTTGCCAACATAATTTTCAAGCGCCTTAAACATTCCTTCAACTAACTTAACTCGAAAATTACCTTCATCAAAATAAAGTTTTCCTTCTTTTTTTAGAACCCGACCATTCAGAAAATTCATGGGCGGCGCGCCTATAAAACTGGCAACGAATTTATTCACTGGTAAATTATACACATTCGTAGGCGTATCAATCTGCTGAACAACCCCATCTTTCATAACAACTATCCTGTCACCTAAAGTCATAGCTTCTGTCTGGTCGTGAGTAACATACACCATAGTAGCCTGTAGTTTTATGTGAAGCCTGTGCAGTTCTGTCCTCATTTGCACTCTAAGTTTAGCATCAAGGTTGCTCAAAGGTTCATCAAAAAGAAAAACCATGGGTTTCCGGACAATAGCTCTGCCAACTGCCACCCTCTGCCTTTGTCCACCGGAAAGTTCTCTTGGTTTTCTATGAAGCAATTTTTCCAGACCTAGTATACCTGCGGCTTCCCTGACTCTTGAATCAATTTCATCTCCAGGATATTTTTTCAGTTTCAAGCCAAATGCCATATTTTCATAGACCGTCATGTGAGGATAAAGCGCGTAATTCTGAAAAACCATGGCAATGTCTCTGTCTTTTGGAGGAATGTTGTTTACCTTTCGGTCTCCGATGTAAATGTCTCCTCCAGAAACTGTTTCTAAACCCGCTATCAGTCTCAAAGTTGTTGACTTGCCGCATCCCGAAGGACCTACAAGCACTATGAATTCTTTATTCTCAACTCCGAAACTCACACTATTAACGGCAACCACACCGCCCGGAAAAGATTTAACTACATTTCTTAGACTTACTTGTGCCATACTACCGCCTTTATTATGTTTACGATACGTGTTTTATATACAATAATTACCGCAAAATGTCAACACCCTATCTCAAATCTGTCTACTTGAAGTAATAAAAGAAGCACACACTACGAACATAAGTATTCCATTAAATCCGAAAGTTTCTCTTTGAGCTGTGTTCTATGCACTATCATATCAATCAACCCATGCTCCAGTAAAAACTCAGAACTCTGAAACCCTTTCGGAAGCTCTTGTCTTATAGTTTGTTCAATAACTCTCGGTCCTGTAAATCCTATAAGAGCCTTCGGTTCCGCCAAGATTATATCCCCTAACGAGGCAAAACTTGCCATAATACCAGCCATTGTCGGATTAGTAAGAACTGAAATGAATAGTCCTCCGCTTTTGTTTAACCGGTCAAGCGCCGCGCTCGTCTTTGCCATCTGCATAAGCGAGATAAGCCCTTCATACATTCGGGCTCCGCCACCCGAACCGGAAATAAGAATTAACGGTATTTTCTCTTTTTCAGCATACTCTATTAATCGTGTAATTTTTTCACCAACTACCGACCCCATAGAACCCATAATAAAACGTGAATCAGTAACTCCTACAGCAACTCGTTTTCCATTAATAAGCCCCTCACCCGTCACGGCCGCGTCTTTTAGACCTGTAATTTTTTGGTCTTTTTTTATTTTAGTAGGATAATCGCTTGGACCTTTAAATTTCAAAGGGTCTATGCTTGTCATATTCCGGCAAGTTTCATTAAAGGTACCTGAATCTACTATGGCTTCAATTCTTTCATACGCACCCATTCTGAAATGATAACCGCATTTTGAACATAT
>JAHIZQ010000183.1 GCA_018814505.1 Candidatus Omnitrophota bacterium | reverse complement strand
CTCTCCGGATATTGTGCTTACGGTTAGAGGGGTAACCCGGCCTCAGACAATAGAGAGACTAAAGCGTTTGGGGATCAATGTAGTTGTCGTTGACGAATCCAGGACTTTTGATGATATTGTCGCAAATTTTATCAGGTTAAGCGAAATTGTGGGAAAAAGGGACTTGGCAGAGAAAATTGTAGTCACAATACGTAAGAAGGTAAAGGCAGTCGCGGATAAAACAAAAAATTCAACACCTATAAAGGTTTTTTGGGAAATAAACAGAAGACCTTTGGTGACCATAACTTCTAGCTCATTTATGAATGAATTTATTACATATTCAGGATGTGAGAATATTTTTAATGACATTCGAGCTAAGCATCCAAGAGTAAGTTCTGAAGAAGTTTTAAGAAAAAATCCCGAAGTAATAATATTAGCTTCTATGGGGGATGTTACTATACGAGAGAAAGAATACTGGCAGAATTTTAAGGATGTGGAAGCTGTTAAGAACAATCGTATTTATGTTATTGACGCGGACAAGTTCTGCCGGTCTACTCCGTCAAATTTTTTAATGGGACTGGAAGAAATGGCAAGCCTTTTGTATCCTGAAATTTTCAATCTGGAAGGTCAATCTTGAAAAGAAAAACTCTTGTTATATTTAGTTTGCTTTGTATATTGCTCGTTTTTAGTTTTGTTCTTGCGAATTTTGCGGGAAGAAGCGGGATCAGTTTAAATAAAACCATATATTATCTGTTACATCCGTTTTCTTCCGGAATGGAGAGAGACATTATTTGGCAAATACGTTTTCCGCGTGTTGTTCTAGGCGTTCTTGTGGGTGCGGCTCTTGCTTCCTGCGGGGTTGTGTTTCAAGGGCTTTTACGTAATCCTTTAGCAGAGTCTTATACGTTGGGAACTTCCGGTGGAGCGGCTTTTGGAGCGTCATTAGCGGTTGTTTTAAAACTATCCGGTACATATATGCCGGTTTTTGCTTTTGCGGGTAGTCTCATGAGTATATTTTTAGTGTATGGTATTGCTTCAAGAAAACAGTTTTCAAATTCAACTCTTATTCTGGGCGGGGTGGTTTTAAGCTATTTATTTTCATCTTTAGTTCTTTTGATCTTTTCGCTTTCAAAAGCGGAAGAAGTGCATGGTGTTATTTTATGGCTTATGGGAGATCTTTCCTCAGCCGCCATTTCTGTAATAAAAGTAGCTCCATTTTTTATTATTCCATCCATAATTGTATTTTTCATATTTTCTCGGGATCTCAATATCCTGACATTAGGCGAAGACAAGGCGGCACATTTGGGTGTTAACAATGAAAAGGTGAGAAAAATACTTTTTGTCGCTTCTTCTTGTATGGCGGGCGCTTGTGTCGCGGCGGCAGGCGTGATTGGTTTTGTAGGTTTAATTGTTCCTCATTTTGTCCGCAGAATTGTAGGGGTGGATCACCGGTTAGTTTTGCCGGCTTCATGTTTGGTCGGAGCCATTTTTTTAATACTATGTGACGTTGTAGCGAGAAATATCATATATCCTTTGGAGCTTCCTGTTGGAGTAATAACCGGTATATTCGGCGGGATATTTTTCCTAAGTTTTTTGTGGAAAACTGGAAGGTGGCGTATATTTTGAAAAATGTTTTGGAAATCAGAAACTTATTTTGTAGTTATGGAGCAAGACGTGTTATTGACGGGATCTCTTTTGCGGTAGAAAAAGGTGAGTTTTTAGGAATAATAGGGCCTAATGGTGTAGGCAAAACTACTCTTTTTAGGGCGATAAGCGGTTTGTTGAAAAGTGTAGATGGCAAAATCTTATTTAGAGAAAAAAACGTTTCTGAAATTTCTCCAAGAGATTTTGCTTCGGAGGTTGCTGTTATTCCGCAAAATTTAGAGGTGCCCTTTGATTTTACAGTTGAAGAGTTTGTGTTAATGGGGCGGTTTTCCCGTATTGGCAGATTTGAGTCTTTGAAAAAGAGAGATTATGCTGTATTGGATGAGGTTTTGTGCTTAACAGACACTTCTTCATTGAGAGGACGAAAAATATCAGAGCTTTCCGGTGGGGAGAAGCAACGCGTAATTATCGCTCAGGGTTTCGCGCAGGAACCAAGCCTGCTTCTTTTGGATGAACCTACCAGCGCTTTAGACATTGGGCATAAAGTGCGTATTTTGGATCTGGTCAAAAGGTTAAAAAAGAAACAAGCCTTAACAGTTGTTGCGGTTTTTCATGATCTTAATTTAGCGGCCGGTTATTGCGATAGGTTGATTCTATTAAGACAAGGCAAGGTATTCGCAAGCGGTGCACCCGAAGAAGTGCTTACATACCAAAATATAGAGGAAGTGTACAAAACTCTTGTGGTAGTAAAAGAAAACCCGATTTCGGGAAATCCCTGTGTTTTTTTAGTTTCAGAAGAGGAAAGGATCTCGCATGAAAAGAAAAGGATTGATTGAGGTTTATACGGGTGAAGGTAAAGGCAAAACAACATCTGCTATTGGATTAGCCTGCAGGGCAAGAGGGCACGGGCAGAAAGTTTGTTATATTTCTTTTCATAAGCCAGTTTATCCTGCGAAAAGTGGAGAGTTAGTGGTTATGAAAAAAATTGGAGTGGATATTTATTCTTTCGCGGAGAAGTCCTTGTGTTGTTCTAAAGATATAAACTTTACAGAAGAGAGGGGAGAATGTTTAAAAGGAGTGCGGTTTATTCAGAAACTTTTTAAGAGCAAAAAATGCGATGTTTTAATTTTGGATGAAATTATTATTTCTGTGAGGCGTAATTTTCTTAAAGAAGAAGAACTTTTGGATTTATTGGACGCGAAACCGGCTGAAATGGAGTTAGTTTTAACCGGCAGGGGTTGCCCTGAGAACGTAATTAAAAAAGCGGATTTGATAAGTGAAGTGAAAAAAGTGAAACACCCGTATGATAAAGGAATAGAAAAAAGAAAAGGGATAGAATATTAATGCAAATGTCGGTTGTTAAAGGTAGGGGTTATGTACTCGGCTCAAACAAGTTCTCGGTCGTTAAAACGGTCTGCGGAACTTGCCGGGCACATAGTCCATATGCCTTTAGATATAATGATTCGGCTTTTCAACATCGCCTGGGGTTGAGTGAGTTTTTTTGATCTGATAGTGCTATTGTTTTGCGATCTGATCAATGGAAAGGAGGTTTGGGAGGAGAAAGCGATTGAGTTGTGTAAAAAAAAGTAGACCAGATAAGTAAAGGAAGTGAAGGTGAGATTCCTTCTACTGCCCCGCAACGGTAATCTCAGAGAAATGAGTAGTCCGGTCGATTGCTTATTTTGGAAGTATTTTCGAGGGAAAAGAAAGGAGAAAAAAGGTATGAGAAAAAGAGTTTTAAGTTTAGTTTTGTTAGCTGGATTTTGTTCCGCGTATATTGTTCACACTGGAGAGGTTTTTGCCGAGAATGAAAAGAGTTCCAAAAACGGTGTAGTGATTTTAGACCCTATAGTTGTAACTTCTTCGAGAACAGGTGAAAACTTATCAGAGGTTTCATCCGCCGTAACAGTTATAACTCGAAAAGAAATTACTGATCTTCGCGCGAAAAGTGTGCCGGACTTATTGAGAAATTCAGAAGGCATTTATGTTTATGACGCTTCCGGGGTGGGGACTGCGGGTAGAGTTAATATGCGCGGCTTTTGGGGAGGGATGTCAACTCATCAATTAGTTCTTGTTGACGGAATTCCGCAGAATAAAGGTAAAGATAAACTTGTGGATTGGGATTTAATATCGTTGGAAAACATTGAAAGGATAGAGATCCTGCGCGGTCCGGCAAGCGCGCTTTATGGGGACAATGCTATGGCAGGAGTAATAAGTATCATAACTAAAATGCCCGAATCAGGCACAGAAAGCGAAGTTAGTGTTTCCAGTGGAACATTCAACACACAAAACTATAAAGTTTCTACGTCCGTGGGGATGGAAAAAGTCGCCTGTTATGTGGATATGGATATGAAGTCAACAGATGGATTTCGCCGACATTCGGATTATGAGAATATGAATTTGTTTACAAAGCTTAATTTTTTAATAGATAATGAACAAGATTTGGTTTTTTCAGCAGGCTACCATGTGAAAAAAAACGGATCCGGGTCTTGGGCTTTGACTGAATCCCAAGTAGCAGATGACAGACGTCAGGCGCGTCCGGGGACGGAAAATGACAGTAAAAAAGTTGAAAAATTAGAGTTAGGAGCAACATACTATAAGGATTTTGCCGAAGATTTTAATGCGAAAGGCAGTTTTTATTATAGTTTTGATGATGAAAATGGGTTTTATACTAGCAGGGCTACTTATAGTTCAACCAGGGAACAGATTGATAATGAAGATACTTTAGGCGGCGAAATTAGGGGAAACGCTAAATTTAATTTTTTAAACATGAAACATTTTTTAACCAGCGGAGTTGACCTTGAGAAAGACATTGTAGACTATAAAGAATATAACGCGTCTAATCAGATAAGAAGCAGTGTCAGATTAGACTATAATGTTGACAGAAATAAGGTCGGGCCGTATGTACAGGATGAGATTACGGTTTTTGACTGTCTAAAAATAACAGCGGGGCTCAGGTACGATTATTTGGAATTTCATTTTGATGATAAAATAAGCGGGTCAAATTCTAAAAAACGGAAAATGACAAATTTAACTCCCAAATGCGGGGTGGTATATTCTTACTATGATAACTCCAATATATATATGAATTATGCTCAGGCGTTTAGAAGCCCGACAATAGCTCAAATGTTTACTTATGGTAGTTCTTCAAATCCTGATCTTGACCCTGAAAAAGCCGATAATTATGAGGTGGGGCTTCGGCATGATTTTAACGATAAACTAACCGGAAACGTAAGTTTATATTGGATGGATCTTGATAACGAGATTTGGTATGATTATGCCAATAGCATGTATCAAAATTATGGAAAAACTTCCCATAGAGGAGTTGAAGCAGGGCTTTTTGCCGCGCTTTTTGAAAATTTAACAATTTTTGGGAATTACGCGTATACTAGCGCCAAGAATACAGCCGGAGATTATGACGGTAAATATTTAACTAATATTCCAATACACAAAGGTGGTTTTGGTGTTAAAGTAAAAACAGATTATGGGTTTAAGGCGCATATAGAAGTTACGATGACGGGCAGTTCATATATGGATTCAGCAAATGAAGATACACTTAAAGGGTATAGTGTAGTGGACATGGGAATAAGTTATGATAAAAAATGGGGAACGGTGTTTTTTGATATTAACAACCTTTTTAATAATGTTTACAACAGTTATGGGTATAAAAGCACGTCAGGGACAAAGACTTATAGTCCGGCGCCGGGAATTGCTTTTAATTATGGAGTAAAGGTTAGGTTTTAGGTGTCTGCGTTACGCAAAGAGGGGAGAAGGATTAATAGTAAGTCATGAGCAGTATATTTAAGACAGCTTTGGGTATATCTATTTTAGCGCATACGGCGATTATCGCGCCGTATACGCTAAAACCCTTTATGGATAATAAGCCTGAGGTCACTAAAAGTATTGAACTAAATTACATCGTTATTGAAAAGGCGCACGTGGCTCAAAAAGAAGAAGTTTATGCTAATGAACCTTTTGAAAAAGAATCAGGGGGAACAAATTCTGAATTTTTACAGCCGGAAGATATCTCTTCCATGGAAAACATTCTTCCTGAGGAAGCCGAATCTAAGAAAGATTCGTTAAAGCGCGAGGAAAAAGTGTTTTCAGTTAATCAGGAAGCATTCCTTGAATACTTTAATCTTGTACGTGAAAGAGTGAGAGCAAAAATACATGGGAATTTGTACAGGCAAGAGGAAGGAATAGTTACTCTTAGTTTCACTCTTGCTCCTGACGGCAGGATTCAGACGATTGATTCAAATGTTATAGGAAGTGCCTTAAAAATAAAAGCTGAAAAAGGTCTTCGGGAAGCGCAACCTTTTCCGCCGTTTCCAAAAGAAATGGGCGCGCACCCAATGAATTTTTCGCTTACCATTCAGTTTAAATAGCGGACGCCTTTCGATACATAAAACCCCCTGATTATACGAAATGCGCGTTAACTGCCATTATGGGTCATTGGCGAAAAAATGTAATATAAAACAAAAGAGAATTCATTGCTCTTTTTTGCGAGACATGTTAAAATTTTTTTAATAGTCGAAACGAACAATAACTTTCGTTTATTGAATGTTAGAATATAAAAATAAAATGCAAAAATTATTAACCAGAAAACAAACCCGATTAAAAAATTACGATTATTCCAATAATGGGTATTATTATGTGACAATGTGTTCAAAGAACCGGGAAAATATATTTGGAGAATATAAAAATGACGTAGGGGCGCCGCTTGCCTGCGCCCGTATAGAATGATCAATTATCGGTAAAATTATTAAAAAACAATGGAATAATATACCAAATCAATATGATAATGTTGAATTGGAACATTACATCATCATGCCTAATCATTTACATGGTATTATTGTTATCAATAAACGGGCCGAGGCAAGCGGCGCCCCTACGGTATCTCAAATTATTCGATCATTTAAATCAAAATCTACCATGGAATACCTTAAATACATTAAACAAAATAATTTGGATATTTCCGGTAAAATATGGCAGAGATCGTTCTACGAGCACGTTATTAGAAGCGAACGTTCTCTTAGCGCAATCCGTGAATATATATTCAATAACCCCGTTAATTGGGAACAGGATATCGATAACTTAATCAATCTATAACAATTCAATCCACCGGACTGTTACCGCCGTTTCGCCGCTCCAAAAGCTGGTTATTTTAAACGTTATAACAAAGGAAGTACCGCACTAGTGGCGACTTGATGGGACATTTGTTGACAAATATAGGTAGATGTCATACAATGGCATCTTATCAATTGTAGGGAAGTAATAATAGTGTGATTAAAAATTTTGGAGACAAAAGTGCAGTTAAGTGTAAAAGATCTGTCCAAATTATTGAATGTTGCTGAAAGAACTATATATCGTTGGATAAAGCAAAAAAGTATACCTTTTTATCGAATTCATGACCAGTATAGGTTTAATCGGATAGAGATACTGGATTGGGTGACGGCTCAGAAAATAAATATTTCTCAGAATATATTTCATGATGCCGACGAGAATGATATCGCTGAGTTTTCGTTAACGGAGACGATTAAAAAGGGCGGAATTTACTATCGTGTCGAAGGAAAAGATAAAAAATCTTTGTTAGGTTCTGTTATTGATCTTCTAAGCTTGCCTGACGATGTTAAAAAAGAAGATTTATTAAATGCTATGCTCGTAAGAGAAGAATTGGGGTCGACAGGATTGGGCGACGGTATTGCCATTCCTCACGCGCGTTATCCTGTTGTTGTTCATATTCCTTATGCGATTGTTTCGATTTGTTTTTTGGAAAAACCGATTGATTATGACGCGATAGACGGAAAACCGGTTAATTGTCTGTTTACTTTGGTAAGCCCGACAGTGAGAAGCCATCTCAAAATGCTTTCAAGGATTGCCTATGTTCTTAAAAATACGGATGTAAAAGAAATTCTTGTACGTCAAAAGTCGAGAGAGGTTATTTTGAGCGAAATTGAAAAAGCTGAACAATTCTTGAATAAGTAAATTTAAAAGTTTAGTGGGAAAATAAAAATTCCATGAATATAGTGCTTTATTCGTTAAGTATATTGATAATAAGCGGCGTAGGCGCGTTATGCTTAAATCGTTTTGATAAGTTATCCAACTTTATTGGAGCTATGGGTTCCGTGTTTGCTTGTGTCATGGGGCTTATGGCTCTTTTTGCTATTTATCGTAACCCCGGTGCCGCGGAGGTAAGTATTCCCTGGCATGTTCCTTACGGTTCATTTTCCGTAGCGGTGGATTCTTTAGGAGTATGGTTTTTGTTTCCTATTTTTGTTTTATCCGCTTTGTCTGCTTTATATGGGTTTGAGTATTTAAAACATTATTACGCGAAGAGGAGTGTAGGGAGCACATGGTTTTTCTTTAATCTTCTTATTGCAAGCATGGGACTTGTCGTGATCGCGCGCAATGCCGTACTTTTTTTGGCGGCGTGGGAGATGATGTCTATCAGTTCTTTTTTTCTCGTATTGTTTGGAGGAGAAAAAAAAGAAGCCGCTAAATCCGGACTTATTTATTTGATCGCGACGCATATCGGGACGCTTTTTTTAATGGTTATGTTTATATTGTTGGGTAAAACCACGGGTTCCTTTGATTTCGCGGCATGGAAAATAGTCGTACCGGGTTTTATATCTTCAATAATTTTTATTTTAGCTGTTATTGGGTTTGGGATAAAAGCGGGGTTTATGCCGGTTCATATTTGGCTACCCGAAGCGCATTCCGCGGCGCCGAGTCATGTGTCGGCGGTTATGTCCGGAGTAATGATTAAGCTAGGGATTTACGGGTTATTGAGAATTTTAACTTTTTTATTTGTGCCGTGTGTGTGGTGGGGCTACCTGCTTATAGGTATTGGAATTATCTCAGGGATTCTGGGAGTTTTATTTGCTTTGGCCCAACGTGATTTTAAAAGGCTTCTCGCGTACTCAAGCATAGAACACGTTGGAATAATAACTCTAGGTGTTGGTTTGGGGGTTTTAGGAATGAGCCTCAATAATCTTGTTTTAATGGTTATGGGGTTTGGCGGCGGGTTGTTGCATGTTGTTAATCATGCTTTTTTAAAGGGACTTCTTTTTTTTGGGGTGGGAGCTATTTTACAAGAGACCGGTACGCGAAAAATAGATGTCTTGGGAGGATTGTTAAAGAAAATGCCGGTTACCGGATTTTGTTTTCTGATCGGGTCAGCCGCTATTTGCGGATTGCCTCCACTAAATGGTTTTATAAGTGAGTTTCTGATTTATTTGGCTTCTTTTAAAAACATTTTTGGTATTCTGCCGGTGGTTTTTATTTCGCTGGGAGTTATAGCGTCTTTAGCTTTGATTGGAGGTTTGGCCGCGGTTTGTTTTACTAAAGTTTTTGGGATTATTTTTTTAGGACAGTCGAGAAGCGCGTGTTGCGAGAAAGCTCGGGAGTCAGGAATCCTTATGAAGATTCCTATGGCGGTTCTTGCCGGCAGTTGCGTGTTTATAGGTCTGGGCGCTCCGTTTATCATACCCTTTTTAGCCGACCCCATTGTTGATATTACAGGCATGCCGCTTAGCATGATCGAGCCGACGATATCCGTCGCGATAACTCCGTTGAAATATATTGTTATCGCGTTGTTGTTTTTTTATGCCGGAGTTTTGTTGATAGCCGTATTACGCCAGACGTTTCTTAAGGGAAGGAACATAGAACGTGTCTCTACCTGGGATTGCGGATATGCGAAACCTGAGCCATCTATGCAGTATACCGCGTCGTCATATGTTCAGCCGATTGTGGATTTTTTTAGAGGTATTTTGCGGGTTCAGAAACATGGGGTTAAAATTAGCGAATATTTCCCGGACAGTTCGTGTTTTAAGACAGAAACCTCTGATTTGTTTAATGAAATGGTATTTCGTCCCATGATTAAGTCTATTCATCGGCTAGCGGAAAAATTAACCTGGGTGCAACATGGGCAGTTACGGTTTTATATTTTATATATTTTTTTCGCTCTTATCGCACTTTTTATTTGGAAACTATAAAAATGTATATAAAAATCGCACAATTTATTTTTGTCCTAATGTTTTCTCCTTTCCTTTTTGGGGTTATTAACCGGACAAAAGCTTTTTTCTCGGGACGAAAAGGCAGTCCCTTACTGCAATTGTATTACGATATTTTCAAATTACTTCAGAAGGGAG
>JAHIZQ010000182.1 GCA_018814505.1 Candidatus Omnitrophota bacterium | reverse complement strand
TTCCAAAAAAATGTTCTTGAGAGGGAGCTTGAAGCATTGCTTCCGGAGAAAGGTTCATTGCCAACGGATCATAACGTGTAATTTGTGACGCGAAAATCGCACAAACTGACATTGTTAAGATTACTATTAATCCAAAAATTATTCTCTTCATAGTTGCTTTCTTTCTAAGCAATTTTACTGAACAAGACCCTCTAAAAGACTAACCATCCACCCGAATCCTCGGATCAACTACAGCATAAAAAACATCAGACAAAAAAATGCCAATTAAAGTTAAAAACACCGCGATAACTCCAACCCCCATAACAACCGGATAATCATAACTCATTATGGCTTCATAACCAAGCCGCCCCATTCCCGGCCAAGCAAAAATGGTTTCAAATATAAAACTGCCTGAAATTAGTCCCGGCAAAGTTAATCCTGCTATGGTCACTATCGGCAAAAGAGCGTTCCTGAAAATATGCGCGCTCATTACACGTTTATCGGTGAGACCTTTTGCTTTCGCGGTTAAAACATATGTTTCGGACATGATTTCTATCATGCTAGAGCGCGTATACATTGACAATGCCGCTAAAGACCCTGCAACCGTAGCAGTAACCGGTAAAACCAGATGCCAAATAAGATCTTTCAACTTATCAAAAGTATTCAAATATTCCGAATACCAGGGACTCATACCTGAGATCGGGAACCAGTTAAGTCGAAACCCGAACAAATAAACTAACAATAACGCGAACCAAAACCCAGGCATTGCATAACCAATAAACACTAGAATTGTCGTTACACGATCAAATAAGGAATTCCTTTTCATCGCGCTTATCATCCCTATCGGAATCGCAATACAAAAAATCATAAAAAGTGAAACTAGTTGCAGAAGAAGAGTTGCCGGGAGACGCGACAGTATTTTTGACATTACGGGTTGTCCATCCACAAATGAAATGCCAAAATCCATAGAAAAAAACCTTTTCATCCACATACCGTATTGTACTAAAATAGGTTTATCTAGCGCGTACATCTTATCAAAGCTTAATTTTGCGGTTTCAGAAACCTCGGAATTCAGACCATACTTTATAGCCGTAGGGTCTCCCGGAGCAAGATGCATTATAATAAACATAATGAAAGAAATACCTATAAGCATCGGAACAATCAACAATAAACGTCTAATAATGTACTGTTTCATATTTTCCCCATTTGGTTAGCTTGTTAAGAGCTTTTTGTTACAGCTTTCCCCAAAGAAGAGAAAGAACCTTTTCAATTTTGGTTAAAGCTGTAACAAAAAGCTTTATTTTCCTTCGCTTCTTTTTCCTCTTACCGATAAATCAGCTAATCAAATTTATACCTCACTTCATTTTCCGGCACACACCAATCTATAAAATTGTAACCTATGCCGGCGGGCGCGGGATCAATCCCTTTAAAACGTTTCTGCACAGCCTCAAGAGCATACGGATTAAATAAAAATGTATATGGTGCGTCTTCATTTAAATACTTGTGAATTTGCCTATATATTTTTTGTCTTTTTAAGGGATTTAATTCACCCCGGCCCAACTCAATAAGTTCATCAACCTTTTTATTAACGTATGAAACAAAATTAAGACCGTTTTCCCCTATAGACTGGGAATGCCACACGGCAAAAAGATCAGGGTCAAGCGGTATCGTCCAGCCAAGAATCACAGCTTGAAAATTCTTTTTACTGACAAATTGGTCTAAAAACGCGGACCAAGCCACTACTTGAACTTCCGTTTTCACGCCTATTTTGGCCCATTGACTTTGAACAATCACTGCCACGTCTTCTCTTACCTGTGTTCCCTGATTTGTTGCTATCCTGACACAAAATTTTACACCGTTTTTTTCTAAAACACCGTCCTTATCCGAATCTTTCCATCCTGCTTCATTTAGAAGTGTTTTAGCTTTTTCCGGATTATACTCATAACCTGAAACAGTAAAGTCATAATATGGAGTTCCCGGCAAAAAAGGACCAGTACAAGGTTCTCCCAACCCCAAAAGCACTGCATCAATTATTTCCCTTTTGTTTATCGCAAGACTTAAGGCTTGTCGAACTTTTTTATCTTTAAAAAACGGATCCTGCTGATTATACCCAATGTATGTATATGCATGTGCCAGATACTTGTACTTATTTATATTTTCTTTAAAACGTTTGGTATCACTTCTGTAAAGAAATTGGTATGGATTCAAATTCATGCTGGACACTTCCCCTGTTACGAGCTCAAGAAATTGTACGGATTGATCCGGCACAATCTTATAAACATAACGTTTTATACCCGGAATATGTTCATAATAATCAGGATTCGCATTCAATAAAATATATTGACCACTCTTCCATTCAGAAAAAACGTATGCCCCGGTACCTATAGGGCTCCTTGCATATTTTGAACCGCGAATATCTTTCAATTGCTCAAATAAATGACAAGGAACAATGCCCATACCAAATTTAAGAATCGCCGGCGCATATGCTTTAGAATAACTAAATTTTATGGTATAGGCATCTATGATTTCAATACTTTTTATGTCACTATAGTTTGATATATAGGGGCAAACCGTTTGCGGATCCAATATTTTTTCAAAAGTAAACTTCACGTCTTTGGAAGTAAAAGGTTCTCCGTCATGCCAAAAAACGTCTTTCCTTAAATAGAACGTTATGTTAATTCCATCATCTGCGATTTTCCAACCTTCAGCCAAATCTCCAATAATGTTCAAATTCTTATCGACTTTTATTAGCCCATTATAAATAAGCGAACAAATCGAACTTGAAGTCGCATCATCAGCAAAAAATGGTATTAAAATCCGTGCGTCACTCGCGCCCGAATATACATAAGCATCCCTTGATACCCATTCTTCTCCTTCGCAGTAACTTGCGCTAAACATGCTAATAAATAAAAAAGCCGCTATTTGAAATAGCGACTTTTTTCTGAAACTCACAAAATTATTTCTTAATTTTAACACTGACTTCAGATTCCTTAACTATTAATCGTTCTCACACACTGTTAACTAATTAACTTGCCGGCTGTTTTGATTCCACTGGAGACTTAACCACGTCAGGATTCGGCTGGCTTTTTCCTGAAAAATTTGTTTGTTCAGTTTGTTTTTCAGAATCTTGCCCGGAAACATCTGTTTTTTTAAGAGGCTCCTTCACGTTAAGAGGCAAGCTAATATTATCAAAAAGAGACCTTCCCCTTCTTGCCGTCACTATGCCTAAAACTAAAGATGTAATTAAAAAAAGAACTGCCGCGACAGTAGTCGCTTTTTTCAAAATAACAGGAGCCTGCGTGCCTAAAACAGATTGGCTGGCTTCGCCGCCAAATGCTTCTGTTAAACCTCCACCCTTACCTGCCTGCAACAAAATAACCGCTATCAAAACTAAACATACCATGATGTGAAAAATTATTAATAATATATACATTATTCCTCAATCCCTTTTTTTGTACACAAATTTGACGTCTTTTTGATTATATCAATAAACCCCTCAGATTTCAAGCTGGCTCCTCCGATTAATCCTCCGTCAATATCCGTTTCATTCATCAAATTTTCAATATTACCCGGGTTGACGCTTCCGCCATATAAAATTCGAATTTCTGAAGAAAGATTTTCTGAATACAAATCTTTAATCAAATTACGAATCACAGCATGTACCTCCTGCGCCTGACCAGGCGTGGCGGTTTTTCCTGTACCAATAGCCCAAACAGGTTCATACGCGATAACCAAAGTTTTTAGATACGCCTCATCAAACCCCGCAAGGCCTTCTGTTACCTGAGTTTTAACAACCTCTAAAGTCTTCTCTGCTTCCCGTTCCTCTAAAGTTTCCCCTACACACATTATCGGGATAAGCTCATTTTCAATTACAGCGGCTACCTTTTTGTTTACCGTACAATCCGTTTCTCCAAAATACTTGCGCCGCTCTGAGTGTCCTATAATAACATACTGACACCCCACACTCTTAAGCATAGGAACGGATATTTCACCGGTAAAAGCTCCTTCCTGTTCCCAGTAACAATTCTGGGCACTCAGCCGGATATTAGTTTCAAGTAACATATCTCCGACTTCACTGAGATTAACAAACGGCGGCGCGATCACAATATCCACGTTATTTACATTGAAAACCGCTCGCTTTATCTCATTCGTAAGTTCCACAGCTTCATTAACATTTTTATACATTTTCCAGTTACCAGCAATTATTGGTCTTCTCATATTTTTCTCCGTTCAATATTTTTAGTAAAACAATTCTGCACTTTGTATTGCATCACTTCTCAAGTCCTTGGATTTACACAAAAAAATCTGTGTTACGGACTGCACCTCATCGAAAAAAATCATCTAGACATTCAAAACAAATAACCAACTACTATTTCTCGCTTAAGGCGGCAATCCCTGGAAGTTCTTTACCCTCAAGATATTCCAAAGATGCTCCTCCGCCAGTTGACATATGCGACATTTTAGATCCCAGATCTAATTGGTTAACTGCCGCGGCCGTATCTCCTCCGCCAATTACTGTAACAGCGTCAAGCGTTGAAATAAACTCCGCTATTTCTTTCGTTCCGTTGGAAAAAGGTTTCATTTCAAAAAGCCCTACCGGCCCGTTCCATACAATAGTTTTCGCTTCTTTAAGTATGGCCTTATAATTGTCAACAGTCTTCGGACCGATATCCAATCCTATCCAATTATCGGGTATATTTTCATCAACAATTTTAGTTTCCGCAGTCTCTTTAATTTCTTTTGCTACAACATGATCACACGGCAAAAATATGCTTACATCTTTCTTCCTCGCCATTTCAAATATCTTGTCTACAGTATCCGCCATTTCAGATTCATACCTGGAAGCACCTATCCCTTTACATCGTGATTTTAAAAATGTATATGCCATCGCACCGCCGATTAAAAGATAATCGATTATGTCCAGCATATTTTCAATAACCGGAATTTTATCCGCGACTTTAGCACCGCCCAAAATAAGGCAAAAAGGATTATCCGGATTTTTGGTAACTTTTTCGAAGTATTCTATTTCTTTTTGAACCAAAAAACCCGCAACGCTCGGAAGATATTCCGTAACGCCAACTGTTGAAGCATGTGCTCGATGACATGTACCAAAAGCGTCTTCAACAAAAATTTCCCCTAAAGAAGCAAGCTGTTTAGCAAAAATAGCGTCATTTTTCTTTTCTTCCCGATGAAATCGTAAGTTTTCCAAAAGAATAATATCGCCTTCTTTCATTTTATAAACAGCTTCTTCGACATCTTCGCCAATACAATCATCTAATTTTTTCACATCACGGTTAAGAAGTGCTGAAAGTCTTTCAGCCACCGGATTCAAATTAAATTCAGATTTAAACTCACCTTTAGGCCGCCCTAAATGGCTCATCAAAATAAGCTTACCACCATTATCCAAAATGTATTGTATGGACGTCAGCGCGGCGACTATTCTGCTATCATCAGTGATATTGTGTTTTTTATCCAAAGGAACATTAAAATCCGCACGCATAAGTACGCGTTTCCCCTCAACCGAAACATCTTTAAGAGTCTTTTTCATTAATACCTCCGCACTTATTTGATAGAAACAGAAATAAAGGGGTATGTTACACTATTATTACCGGTTTTGTCAATCGCAGAATGCCAAAAATTACCAAACAACTATGAGTGAATTACATTATACAAAAACGGCCGATTAATAACATTTTTCGCCGACTCTATACACTATTTGGAGAGAGATTGCCTAATGGGAAGATTCACCGAAACTTTTGTCCCTTTGCCTTTTTCGCTTTCTATGTCTATACTTCCGCCATGAAGCTTAACTATCTGTTTGCATACGGAAAGCCCTAGACCGATACCTTTCGGTTTTAACGTAAAAAACGGCTCAAAAACCTTCGATAAGCTATTGTTATCTATCCCTTCCCCGTTATCGCTAAAAATCAGGGTTATCAGGTTTTTTCCCTCATCGAAATCTATTCTAATGCGGATCTCACCCTCCCTTTCGCCAAAAGACTGGTAAGCATTGTTTAGAATGTTAAAAATTAGTTCCATCATACCAACGGCATCCGCTTCTATTATTTTGTCAGACTTAGAATCCTGCTCTATCCCGACGTTTACGTCGTCCCGGCAATACTGCTCTTCGCATTGACTTACACACTCTTTCACAAAATCCATTACCGCGATATTTCTAAAAACTGACTTTCTTGCTTTAGAATAATTTGAAAGATTTTTTATAATCTCTTCTATTTCCCAAACTTTCGTGTTTATGGTTGAAATGTCTCGCTCAAAAAAGATCCTTTTCGTATCATTCTTAATCCCATAAAGCGCTACTTTCATAACCGCAACAGGATTTTTCAATTCATGCGCTACCGTTGAAACAAGGGTTCCTACGCGCGAAAGGCAATTCGCGTGTTCAACTTTTTCTTTCATTTCACTTAATTCACGCGTTTTCGTAAAAACAATTTTTTCTAGCTTATCATTCTCCTCTTTTAGCATTTTATATGTCTTGTACCGGCAAAACGCTACCTCAATAACGGCACTCAATTCAGTCTCATTAAAAGGTTTCAAAACATACCCGAAAACTGACGTGTCTTTAACCCTGGTTAAGGTCTCTTTGTCTCCATAAGCCGTAAGATACACTATTGGGATATCGCAACTATTTGAAATTCTCTTTGCCGCGTCAATACCATCCACCCGTCCGCTTAGTTTTATATCCATAAGAACTAAATCTGGTACGTTTTCTTCAATATGTTTAATAGCCTGCTCACCGGAAAACACCACCCCCGAAACATTATACTCCGCCGTCTCCAAGATATCTTTTATGTCATTAGCTACAATTGTTTCGTCTTCAACAATCAGAATGGACGGCTTACTCATCATATCTCCTTTTGGTTAACTGCGTTAAGTGTTCTAGAAGCGTTTTTCAGAATAACCGTAAATTTCGAGCCACGTTCACAATCAAGACCGATACTACCTCCAAGTTGCCTGGTTAAGGTCTTCACTATGCGAAGCCCCAATGAATTTGTTTCTTTCAAATTTAGTCCTTCAGAAAACCCGCATCCGTCGTCTTCTACAATCAAACTAAAACTATCGTTTTTCTTGTCCATGAAAAAATTAATTTCCACACAACCTTTTTTGGCATTCAAAAACGCATATTTTAAAGAATTCGACACAAGTTCATTGATTATTAATCCGCAGGACATTGCCATATCCGATTCCAAAAAAATATTGTTTATTTTGCTTTTAAATTCAATATTTTTTCGGCTTGCCTCGTAGGAAAAAAACAGATTTGAAACAAGTTTTTGAACATATTTTCTGAAATCAATACTTATGAAATTTTCCCTTTGATAAAGACCTTCATGCACCAGCGCGATAGCCCGAATACGGGTTTGGCTCTCCCTAAACGCTTCCTGCAAAGATTTTTCATGTTTCAGTTTTCTCGCTTGTAGGTTAATCAGGCTTGAAATAATTTGAAGGTTATTTTTTACGCGATGATGAACCTCTTTTAGCAGAGTCTGATTTTCCGAAAGGCATACGCGCATCTTGTTTTCTTTTTCTTTTCGCGATGTAATATCCCGAATAAAATGTACAGCTTTAACAACATTTCCATTCCTATTCAAAACAGGGTCAAGAGCAACCGATATCCATATTTTTTTCTCAGAGATGTATAATTCTTTTTCTTCACGCTTTTTGGTTCGCCGTGCCCTTTTAAAAGCACAATAATGCGGCACTTTGTCCGTATTGTGAAACAGTTTATAACACCGCTTACCGATTATTTCATCAATAGCGCGACCCAAAAAATCTGCCGTGGCAGAATTCGCGTTTATTATCCTAAATTTGTTATCGAGAAGCATAACTGAATCTTCGGCTACATTTATTATGCTTCGCCAATCATTCGGATCGAATTTATTATTGGAAATAACTCTATTTACGTTTTTATTTTTAGCCATTATGTTTTGTTCACATTGTTTTCCAGGTAGCAATACGCTACACCATTAACAAATGCACGCATTAGATAAAATCGGACGTATTTTTTCTTCTTATCTAAAACAGCTATTCAAATAGTAGCTAATTTTATCTCGCTTGTCAACAATTCAGATGTTTTTTGTAAATAAATTCCGATGAGTATACTTCTATGACAAGTGGCTATCGCTGATGATACGGACAAAACAGCAAAATATATTGCATTAAAAGACTATTGCGTAAGCATGCCTTTAACCTGGCTATCCTCAGCCGCGGGCAATGAAACAAGAAAAGTTGTACCTTGACCAACTTCACTTTTTACGTTTAAGCTTCCTTTGTGAATTTTTATAATACCATGTGATATGCTTAGGCCAAGACCACTACCTTTGCCTGTTTTTTTTGTCGTGAAAAATGGATCAAAAATCCTGTTCATGTATGGAGCGGGTATGCCTACACCTGTATCAACAAGTTTTACTTCCACTTTTTTTGATTCAGAATTGTAAGTTGTCTCTATGGTAAAAACTCCGCCATCAGGCATTGCATCCCTAGCGTTTATGGCTATATTCATAAAAACCTGCCTTAAATGATCTCCGCCACCTACCACATAGGGCAAATTTGGCGATAATTTCTGCTCCAATCTTATTTTATTTAAAAGAAAACTGTGTTCAATAAGTGCTACGGTTGTTGAAATCTCTTCATTTATATCTAACGGCCAAGCTTTTCCTCCTTTTTCGCTACTAAATTCCAATAACCCTAAAACAATATTTCCACATCTTTCTGTTTCCTCAACAATCCGCTCCGACGTTTCAATACATTCTAAAACACTGTTCTTTTCATGACTTCCACCGGCTAAAATAGAATTTAGTTTTTTCAGCATATACTGCACATTTCCTTTTATTATCGCTATTGGATTATTAATCTCATGTGCTACACCTGCCGCTAATTGGCCTATTGAAGCCATTTTTTCAGAATGAACAAGTTGATACTGACTCTTTTTTAATTCATCCAATACGTTTTGCAATTCTTTATTACTTTCACTTAATTCATGGGTTCTTTGCTCCACCTTGTTCTGTAATTCCGTATTAAGCTCTTCGATAGTTTCTATCGACTCCATAAGATTTTTATTTTCTGCTTCATTAATTTCCGCGTAATCCTTTAACGTGATTTTGTAATCCCTTGCCCTGCCGGCAAAGTAACCCAATAAAGGAACTACACTCAAAATGAAAACATTTATTTGAGGCATCAAAATATTAAGAATAAAAGCTAAGACAATACCAATGATACTTCCCACTATACCGAATAAACGGGAAACCCTGTTATGCCAAAAAATTTCATATTCACAAACTTCGTCTCCAAGCGCCGCGCATTTAAGTTCTTTAACCTTTGCCAAAGGTAAATTCCAAAAAGTGGGAATTGAACTGAATATACCTTGTACGTTCAGACAATTATTCTTGTCTTGTTTGAACTGCTCGTAATAAGTTGTGGTTATAGTGCAACTGTTTTTCCTAATGTTTGATATGTTAAACATCCCCAACTTACTATATCGTGATGTCATTTCGGCTATTAATTTGTAAGTGCTCGCGGGTGTGCCGAAACGCTTAACAATATTCGCGAGCGCGCCGTAACATTCGTTCCTGGTGGTATATAGCCCGGCTGTAAAAGGAGCTCTAGGATCAGAAGTATACTCCACAAGTTTTGCGAGTAACCCGCAATAATAGGAATAACTCACCCAATTATTGGGATTTTCCAAATAATCCAGATTCATCTCAGTCCCACGGATAAAATCTTTTAGTTTTTCTCTTCCATATTTTTCTTCAAAAT
The DNA here is from genome assembly GCA_018814505.1 of Candidatus Omnitrophota bacterium. Lineage (GTDB taxonomy): Bacteria > Omnitrophota > Gorgyraeia > Tantalellales > Tantalellaceae > JBDRNE01. The sequence goes on along the minus strand of JAHIZQ010000182.1, from coordinate 11,481 downwards.
ATAGAAGTATCGGCTTGGTGTTCCGACAATTCAATTCTGTTTTTGTGTTATCCGCAGACACTTTTGTTATTGGATACATTTTTCTTCCTTTTTTTTATCTTTCCAGGCCCAGATAAACCCACATTTGCCAAAATAATAATCAAACATTGGTTTTTCAACTCTTACATTAAACCCTTTAGAGGCAAGAATTGAAACCAATTCTTTATGCCTGTTTCCCGGATAATACTCATGAAACTCCATAATGATCTTGTCTATCTTACCGAAGTCTTCATTCGAAAGGTTCCTAAAAACCTCATATTCAGAACCCTCGGCATCTATTTTTAAGACATTAACCCTATCCGGGCAATAGTCTGATATTATCCTGCCGAGAGAAACAGCGCACACTCTTTCATTTGATTTTCTGCAGTCGCGCTGTGCCGTAAAAAGACGTACCAATAGTTTAGTATATAACGCGGGTTGCCACGCCGAATGATGATTAATAACATTAAACCCCGGATACGTCACAAAATCAATAAATTTTCCATCCGTACCAATTGCGGCTTTCACAGTATTTACGTTTTTTATATTGTTGTTCTTTAAATTATTGTTTAAAATTTCGATGGCCTCGCTTATCGGTTCAACAGCTATAATTTTGCCCTTCACAGCCTGAGGCACAGCCCACAGAGTAAAAAGCCCCATATTAGCGCCGATATCCAGAATAGTATCGTTCTGTTTAATCTCAAAACCCTTTGCAGAATACCGCTTTTTTTTGAAAATTTCACCAGTCAAAAACCGGACAGCAGAGCGCATTCGCTTGGAAGGCAGAAAAAAATTTAATCCGTTTGGAAGTTTTATTTTCATACCTCAATAAGCCTTAACATTAAACTGTGATTTCATTTTTCTGTTTCCCTGATTTATTAAACCGCTTTTTTAAAAACTCTTACTACTTTTGTTTTATCCTGCGGAGTCATTAAGTCAAATGCCTTTGGGACAATTCTATTCAAAAAAGAATTAAAGTGTTTCATATACATATTTAACGGAACCACTTCCGCGCCTATTTCCTTTTTTGGGACGAGAGTCGTAATCCCTAATTCCACACATTTCATGCTGTTTTGTATAGCGACATCAACAGATTTGTATAACAGGTTAAAGTAAACAGAATAATCATAGTTATAATTGTAGTCGAGCCCGGAAAATATGGGGATTAGAATATCATCATCAAAAAATAGAAGCGTAAACCCTATGGGAATCTTGCCTTTTTTTGCCAGGATAATAGCAGACCTTTCCCCGAGATACTTATCCATATTTTCAAAAAAAACTGCCGGTAACCGTTCTCTCTTGTATTCCTTTGCTTGGTCATATACATTCCGGCATAACCTTTCCAATTCCCCGCTATATTGTGAAAATTCGTTTACTATTTCCATAAAAACATCATCCTTATAAAAATCTTTCATGCGGTTGACTATTTTCCACCTGTACTGACTACGCATCGCGCTTAAATACTCATCAAAAGTTTTCCACTTAATGTCAATTTTTGTATTCGGCAAATTATGAATTTTTACATACTCCAGGTCTTTTAAAATATCATAAAAAGGCGTCTCTTCTTCATTAAAATCACGAAACAAAAGCACTTTAACCTTCATTTCCTTTGCCAAAGATTCTATTTTTTCATAGAGCATGGTAAACACTTTTCTTTGGTCAATCCCTTCTTTAAAAGATATGGTATTTCCCAAAGCAATCGGCGTTCCACATTCAAGAGAACGTAAGATACAAAAATCTTTTCTTTTTTTTCTTATTGAATGGATTATTTTTTTCGTTGCGCCTTGAGCAAAAAGATCCAGTTCCGTACTGATAAAATAAACTGAAGTATGCGCGATTATATCCTCTCCGTCATAAACTACGGGATAAAAATAACGGCAATCATTAATTTGAGAGTCTTCAACAGCCCGGATATACTTGTGCCGGCAAATCAGCCTGTTTCTGCCGACAATAACATCCCATTTGCTTTCGTCTACGTCTTTAACGCTTTCATGAATACAAACATCCATTCTCCCCCTTTTTTTTATAGATTGAACGTCAAAACGCAATATCCGTTTCCGAATTCATTTAAGTTGAAAAATGTTATATAACCTCAAATTCTCTGCCCACAGTTTTTAAAACATCTAAAGTTTCGTCAAGGTCATCAAGTGTGTGTGTAGCCATAAGGCTAAACCTAAACCGGCCCTTATCTTTTGGAACGGCAGGATAAGGCACATCACTCAGAAAGACTCCCAGTTCATGTATTCTCCTACTCATTTGCCGCAGTTTCACTTCATTCCCAATTGTAATAATCAAAATTGCCGATTCCGGAGGGGAAGGATAAACATCATACCCTAACGCTTTTAAATTATCATGCATATAATGGATGTTTGACCAAAGTTTTTCTCTTCTCTCCGGTTCCTCTCGCAAAACATCTAGCCCCGCAAGAACAGTAGCAACAACCGAAGGAGTAATACTAGCTGAGAACGTATACGAACGAGCATAGTGCCTTAAATATGTTATAACTTCTTTCGTTGAAGCTATAAAACCGCCTGTCGCGCCAAGAGCTTTACTAAAAGTTCCCATCTCCATATCAACTTTTCCCTCCAAACCAAAACATTCCGAGGTTCCTCTGCCATGCGCTCCAAGAACACCGGTTGCGTGCGCTTCATCTACCATTACCTTTGCCCCATAGCATTCGGCTAATTTAAGAATTTCAGGAAGAAAAACAATATCTCCATCCATGCTGAAAACACCATCAACGGCTATTAGCTTTCCTTCAAATTTATCACTGCAAAGCTCTAATTGTTTTTCCAAACTCTGCATATTATTATGTTTAAAAGTCCTGAAATTCCCACCAGCCAATTTACAGCCGTCTATTATACTTGCATGATCCAGTCTATCCAAAAGCACAACATCTTTCGGACGAATAAGTCCCGCAATAGCCCCCAAATTAGCAGAATAACCTGTTGAAAAAACCATGGCTTCTTCACATCCTTTTAAAACCGCCAAACGTTCTTCAAGCTCCTTTAACAAATCAAAAGTGCCGTTCAAAACCGGGGAACCGCTCATTCCTCCTCCATATTTACTTATGGCTTTTTGTCCGGCCTCTATCACCTTTGGATGAGAGGTTAATCCCAAATAACTATTTGAAGACATCATAATCATACTGCGTTGTACATTTGAACTGCCATCAGAAACCATTACACGATTATCACATTTTGAACAAATTTTGCGCCTGAGATTATAAGTACCCTTATTTTTCCAATCTTCAATGTAAGCATAACACGCCCGCGTCTTAGCAAAAAGGTCCTCATCCTGCATTGAAACAAAATCAGCTAATGTATGATTGTCTGAATCCAGCCCGCATACGCGTTTTTGATTTTCGCAAATATCCGATATTAGCTTTTGCTGAGTCAAATCATCCATACGCTATCCCTACCTACCTTTTTAACTTGGATTATATTGTTTTGCTTTTGCTTGGAATACTCTAGAGAAAAAATACGCGAGGCCCATGGTGGCAGTAACGCACAAAGTGCTCTTAACAATTAAACTGATTTGATTAACAAAAAGATTTATCTTTCTACAACAACAAACATCATCAATTTTATCCCGTAGTCCCTTAAAATTATTCATTTTAAATTTCTCCGAGCATTATCATTGTTCCCGAAATAACCAATTCCATTATCTTCGCGTTATTAAGTTTGTCATACAAATTTAATAAAACGCATCATTCCATAGTATCGGTTTTATAATTATTTCTAGTAACACTAATTCCTTTGTTCACCAGAGAGAGTATTCTGTCGTTATCAAAAGGTTTCGCGATATAGTCATACGCGCCTAGCTTCATAGCTTCTATCGCGGTATTCATAGTCGCGTAACCCGTAATAATGATAACTATTTTTGTTTTGTCATACTTTTTTATCATACGCAGTATATCAATGCCGTCAATATCCGGCATTTTTAAATCCAACAAAACAACGTCAGGATTGTATTTTTTTAAAAACTCTATGCCCTCTTTTCCTGATGCCGACAAGTATACTTTCAATTTTTCATCATTTAACGTTTTAAAAAATAAATCCCGTATTCCCGGATCGTCATCAACAACAAGCACTTTTCCTTTTGATCTGCCCTCAACAGGAAACGTAAAGTTTTCAGAGCTATCGGCCTCCTGCCTTAAACTTAACCATTTTTCAAGTTCCTCTTTATTAAATCTCCATTCACTGCCAATTTTAACCCCGGGAAGTTTTCCTAATTTAGCAAGCTTATATATGGTCATTCTATTCATCTGCAATAACTTGGCAACCTGATTTACCTTCAACATCGTAGGATCTTTCATTTTGTTCCTTTCGTCGTTTCAAATTTCTTACATTCTTTCATATTCCGCTAAATTTGTCAAGAGATTGAAATAGCTAATATCTGATAAAATCTTTAATTAATTGTACCAAAATACCTTGTTAATAAAAGAACATGTTTATTAAATTCGGATACATAGTATTTTATATAAAAAATTTTAAAAATGCAAAAAATAATTTAAAAAAGCAGTGTCTAAAATTATGAACACTACTTTTTCAGATCCCGGAACCCTGTACCACGTCTGGTACAGGGTTCCGGGATGGCAAACCAAGAGGTTTCTGTAAATTTGAGGTTTCTGAAAATTTCAAGATGACAATTGTATCTTGCATTACATGGGTGGATTCTGGGAGGACTATCCCTGAAAGTGTCCACAATACGTTACACTATCATAAAAGAAAAAGAGCGGCAAAAATTACCGCTCTTTTTCTTTTATGATATCTATTCGTACTTCTTGTTTTATGAGGCTATATGCCCGATTAAATCTACAACTCGATTAGAATATCCCCACTCATTGTCATACCAGCCAATAAGTTTTACCATGTTTTTATCTATGACCATTGTTGCAAGCGCATCAAAAATACAGGAATGCGGGTTACCCACAATATCAATAGACACAATCGGTTCTTCCGTATATTCCATAATACCCTTGAGTTCGTTTTGCGATGCTTCTTTCATCGCATTATTAACCTCTTCTACTGTAACTTCTTTTTCAACTTCAGCGACAAAATCAACAACTGAACCGTCTTTTACCGGCACTCTCATTGCCATCCCGTTAAGTTTACCCTTAAGTTCGGGAATAACTTTACCAACCGCTTTAGCGGCACCTGTCGTAGTCGGAATAATGCTTTCCGCCGCCGCGCGCGCTCTTCGTAGGTCACTATGCGGCAAATCAAGTATGCTCTGATCGTTCGTATAAGCATGCACCGTAGTCATAAGGCCTCGTTTAAGACCAAACTTTTCGTTCAAAACCTTAACCATCGGCGCAAGACAATTCGTTGTACATGACGCGTTAGAAACTATCTTGTCACTGTCTTTTAAATCAGCGTTATTAACGCCCAATACTATCATATTGTCAATTTCATCTTTCGCGGGTACAGTAAGTATTACCTTTTTCGCACCGGCCTCAAGATGCAGTGCTATTTTTGCTCTGTCACGAAAAACACCGGTTGATTCAATAACTACCTGCACGCCTTCTTTTGCCCAGGGTAGTTCAGCGGGATTTTTCACGCTTAATATTTCAATTTCTTTACCGTTAACTACTAATGATTTGTCTTTAACTTCAATCGTTCCCTTAAATTTTCCATGAGTCGAATCATATTTCAAGAGGTGCCCCAATGTTTTAGCGTTAGTTAAATCATTTATCGCCACAACATCAAAACCGCCACGTTCCATCATGACACGAAAGACCATTCTTCCAATTCTCCCAAACCCGTTAATTCCCACTTTAATCGCCATTACTGCCTCCTTTAAATTTCGCATGTCGCATATAGTATGTCGTATGTCAACCTAACATGATACTACACTTATACACTGTACCCACGCATACACAAATTGATAAAGAGTGTATTATATACTCATAGATTAAAACGTTCAATACTTTTTTTTAGAAAACCTAAAGAACAAGCTGTTTTCTAATAACATTAACCTAACTGCTTATCTTTATTGAGTTTATGCCCCAGCAAAAACTCTCGCGCATTCATTTTTCGCTTACCTTCTAATTGCAATTTTGTTACAGAAATCGCGTCCTTACCGCAACATACAGTTAATCCTTTTTCAACACATATTTGACCCGGTTTGTAACGCTCATCTGTAAACGCAATAACATCCGCCGTTAAAATTTTCAAAATTTTTCCATCCAAATATGTAAAAGCTCCGGGCCAGGGCTTTAGCCCTCTTATTTTTCTGTGAATATCCCTGGCAGATAAACTCCAATCGATTTTACCATCTTCTTTTTTTAATTTAGGCGCATATGTCGCTTCATCTTCATTTTGTTTTTTCGGATGCTCACGACCACAGGCAATTTCATCCAAAACTTTTATAATTAAATCTTTCCCGTTATGTGAAAGCCTTTCAAAAAGGCTTTCAGCGTTTTCCTCTGGCCCAATTTTCATAAAAGATTTCATTAATATGTCTCCCGCATCCATTTTGTCATTCATAATTATTATGCTATTACCCGTTTCTATATCCCCATTTAGTATAGCTCTGTTTACAGGAGAAGCCCCTCTATACTTTGGAAGAAGCGACGGATGCAAATTTATACAATACTTAGATGGCAAAGCAAGAATTTCTTTTGTTAAAATCTGGCCGTAATCCACAACAATAAAAAGATCTGCTTCGATTTTCTTTAAATCTTCAATAAACTTTTGATCAGAAACTTTTTCCGGCTGATAAACGGGAATACCGGGCCGTGCTTTTTCTATAAATGCTTTCATCGGCTGGGGCAAAACATTCCATCCTCGTCCGAATTTTTTATCAGGCTGAGTCACAACAGCCAAAAGGCTGTGACTGCTTTCGATAAGAGTCTTTAATACCGGCAAACCAAGCTTTCCTGTTCCAAAAAACACAATTTTCATAGTTTGTTACTCCATGTTAATGGTTTTTCAAAAAACCGCGCAAAATGCGTCTTAACGCTACAGCGACATCGGATCAATATCAACTGCCATAAAAACTTCCGATCCTTTACGAAATCCTTTAATCGAATGTTTAAGTGTTTTTACCGCTTCTACCCGATTTTTTATCTTCAATAAAATATTCCAACGATAGTATCCTCTAAGCTTAACCATAGGGGACGGCGCCGGACCCAACATATCATATTCCGGCATTTTTCTGCGTAAAACTTCCGCAAGCCTTTCGGAAGTTCCAATTACTTTTTCTTCATTTCGAGACCGCAATGTAATCTTTACAAGACCAATAAACGGCGGAAAGAAAAGTTGACGACGCGCGTCAATTTCTCTTTCATAGAACCCTATATAATCATGTTTCGCGGCAAACTTTACAGCGTAATGCTCCGGAGTATATGTTTGAACAATAACTTCCCCTCCCAAATCGCCTCTACCAGCTCGACCGGCAACTTGCGTAATAAGGTTAAACGTACGTTCACCCGAACGAAAATCCGGTAAATTCAAGTTTGCGTCAGCAGAAATCACGCCAACCTGCGTAACTTTTGGAAAATCCAGTCCTTTCGCGATCATTTGCGTTCCCACAATAATATCTATTTTATGGGCTTTAAAATCTCCTAGCACCCTTGCATGAGCCCCCCTTTTTGACATGGTATCTGAATCCATACGCGCTATAATCGCTGTCGGTAAAAGCTTTTTAAGCTCCGTCTCGACTTTTTCCGTTCCCGTACCTTTGTACATTAAACTTTCGCTAGCACATGCCGGGCAGATTTTTAATGGCTCGCTACGCTTGTTGCAATAATGACAAATAAGTTCTTTTTTTGCCTGATGAAAAACCATTGGCGAATCACATTTTGAACATTTTACTACATATCCGCATTTTTGGCATAAAACAAAAGTAGCAAACCCGCGCCGGTTTAAAAATATTAAAGCTTGCTGTTTTTTGGCAATGTCTTTCTTTAGTGCCTCTTCTAAAATTCTTGAAACAACTTTTTTCCCTACCCGTGTTTCAAATTCCATACGCATATCGACAAGTTTCACTTTAGGCAATGCTTTTTCTTTAACTCGCTGAGTTAATTCCGCTAAGCGATACTCTCCAACCCTGGCTTTATAATAAGATTCCAAAGCCGGCGTAGCGCTACCCAAAATAACCGGCGCGTTCGCTTGGCGGGCTCTTTCAATCGCAACGTCTCGCGCGTGATACCGCGGAGTATCCTCCTGTTTATAACTTGGTTCATGTTCTTCATCAACTATACAAATGCCTAAATTATCAAACGGGCTAAAAACAGCAGAACGTGGCCCGACAACAATCTTAAGTTCTCCGTCCTTTATTTTTTTACATTCTGTAAAACGCGCGCTTTCTAGCATATTGGAATGAAAAACCGCAACTTTATCGCCAAATCTCGACCTGAACCTCTCAACAGTTTGCGGTGTAAGGGAAATTTCCGGAACAAGCATTATCCCTGTTTTTCCAAGGGACAAAACTTTTTCCATTGCCTGCAGATATATTTCGGTTTTCCCGCTTCCCGTAATACCATGAAGCAAAAAAACTTCATGTTTTTTTGCTTCAATACATTTTTTTATGTTGTCTAAAATCTTTGCCTGCTCTTTGTTCGGAACATGCGACTCCACCGAAACAATTTTTTCAAAATACTCGTTTATCCTTGAAGTTGAGGATACTTTGCCGCGTTTTAAAACGCTCGGTATCATAGCTTCAAGGGCTTCCCCCCAAGAACAAAAGTAGTTCTTGCTTATCCATTGCGCTAGATCAATCATATCCTTTGAAAAGATAGGCCTAGTGTCAATTATATCAATGAGCTCTTTTGGCTCCGCGACTATAGGCGCAGTCTCGATTGCGACAATGTACCCTATTCGTTTATTATTCCTGAACGGTATATACACGCGTTTTCCTATTTCGGGAGAATAACTTTCTTTGCCGGTAACTTTGTATTGAAAAGTTCGGTCAATTGGAAGGTTTGTTATTATTTCAACGTATTGATTCGTATGTCGCAAGTCGTCCTTTGCAAGTCGTATATCGTCCATCGTATGTCGCTTTCTAGTTAATCAATTTGTTATATCTTGAATCAAATCCCCCTAGCCCCCTTTTTCAAAGGGGGGAAAACTACTTATTGCCAAATGAGATCCCTATCGGAAAACCCCACCCTTACGTCACTTTTTTCAACGATCATTTTGTTTGTAGGGACAGGCCCCTGTGCCTGTCCTTTATGATATTTTGTTTTATAATTATCCGGATATCCTTTATCTAATGTATTTTCCGGTAAATATAGAAATAAATGTATCCATCATAGAAAAACCTTCCCAATTATAGTTTTTCTTGGTTTTAGCTGTGCCTTCTACCTGTTTAACTATTCCGCCGTCATAACGTTTAAACTTACGATACCCCCAACGTTCTGCCATTGATTCGGCAAATATACTATATTCGAAATCTAGCTCTTCTGTGTTTGAAAAAGACAAGATAAGAGCACCATCAAAAGTGGGGCTATTCGCAAACACTTTCTTCTTTATGTCTTTGTAATAGATTTTCCAGTTTTCGTCTTTTCCGTTCGGTAGTTTTTTGTCTTCAACTTTAACATACTCAGTCCAATCCCTTATATCGGGGGTGCTACTGTCTTTAAAACTCTCCGGCATAATATTGCCTTTATATTTCTCCGGCACATAAATTTGAACACGAAAAGATTCAACATGTCCGCCTAAATTTTCCCAAGCCAATTGCAATATGTGTTTGTCATTTTTCTTATTAACAGCCGTTAACAATCTTAAATCCGGCGAGTTGGAAATGTTTAACAAAAAAGGAATAGCCCAAGCAATGAACATTGGAAAAAATATAAACTTTATTATTTTAACAAATTTGTGCTTTGCCCAAAACTCTCGCAAAGAAACTCGCCACATCATAAAGGTATAATTAATCTTCGTTGTCATACATTTTTCTTTTTATTTTGATTCACCATCTTGAATCAAATCCCCCGAACCCCCTTTTTCAAAGGGGGAAAAACTACTTATTACTCAAACGACTGATTGCTTAATTAACCTTCTTTGTCATACCTTTATCCTGGTATTTTCAAGCCCAGTTCTTTTGCTATCACTTGCATGTCTTCCCAAACATCTTTTTTGCCGCTAGAGTTTCTCAATAAATATGCGGGATGATATGTAGGCATAAGCTTAATACCGTGATAATCATAAAATTTGCCGCGTAAACGGCTTATTGAAGTTTCAGTTTCGAGCAATGTTTGTGCTGAAAACTTTCCTAACGCACAGATGACTTTGGGTTTTATAAGCTCTATCTGTTTTAATAGATACGGTGAACACGCCGCGATTTCGCTCGGCAAAGGATTTCTATTCTGCGGCGGCCGGCATTTTATAATGTTCGCTATAAAAACGTCTTCCCTTTTAAGGCCTATTGCTTCAATTATTTTTGTCAAAAGCTGTCCGGCTCGCCCGACAAAAGGCCTACCTTGCTTATCTTCGTCTCCGCCTGGCGCTTCTCCGATAAACATAAGTTTCGCGTTTGGCGAACCTTCTCCAAAAACAAAGTTTATCCGCGTTTGACCTAAAGGGCAGTTACAACATGTAGAAATTTTCTTATTAAACTCTTCTAGTGTTATTCTGTTTTCGGATTTGTTTATTTTTCTTTTATTTCCGGCAGGGACACAAATCTCATTTATCCCTGAAAGCATTTCGGTTTTCACCAGATTTTTTACGTTTTCCACTAACACCTTTTTTTTGTTCTGCATAGCGCTTCCTCTTCTTTAAGCAACATCATCCGCGACTATTTTCATGATGTCTTCCGCCGCGTGAGGTTTTCGAATTTTATCAATAGCTACTTTAAAAAAAGTATACTCCTGGGATAAAACAAGCATCCGATCTGCCGCGGTTGAAAGTTCTTTTACGGTATGTATTTTTAGCGAGGCTCGCGCGCCCAAAAGAAATTCTTCATTCCAGGTTTCCTGGCCGGGAATTGAAGCAAAAAGAATCATTGGAAGACGAGCGTTTAAAGCTTCTGTAACACTTATGCCTCCAGCTTTTGTTATCATCACATCCGAAACTGCCATAAGCCGGGCAACTTCATCTGTAAACCCAAATGCAATAAGGGGAAACTTCAGCTTCTCCTTCAACTTTTGCACGTTTTCATAAACAATTTTATTATGCCCGCAAACCACAATTACTTGAACATCACTACGGCAGTTATTTAGCTCCATAAGGATCTCTTCCATCGGCCCGACACCAAACCCACCGGTCATAAGAAAAATAGTTTTTTTGGACGGATTCAAGTTATACTTTTGTTTTAGTTCCTCGACATTAAACTCATCGTTGAACTCAGATGTTGTCGCGATGCCTGTAACATCAATTTTGCGTTTTGGTATGCCACGCTTCACAAATTCCGACAATGTAAACTCTGACCCTACAAAAAACCGGTCAATATCACCTGAAAGCCAAAAGCTATGCGGACCGTAATCTGTAACCAACGTATATGTTTTTGCCGTAAACTTTT